>NZ_JAAAHR010000194.1:0-17486 GCF_009908215.1 Nonomuraea sp. K271
GTCCTTGAGCCGGAACCCGACCCGCCCAAGCTCGGCATGCTGACCACGTTCGACCTGGACGAGTACGTGCACGAGGCGCTGCGTCTGGGCGCGGTCGGGTTCCTGCTCAAGGACACCCCGCCGAGGGAGCTGGCCGCCGCCGTGCGTACGGTCGCGGACGGCCAGGCCATGCTGTCCCCGTCGGTGACCAAGCGCCTGCTGGCGTCGTACGTGGATCGTGCCCCTTCACGGGCCGAGGCCGCGCGCGGGCAGCTCGCCGGGCTCACCATGCGGGAGGAGGACGTGATCAGGGCAGTGGCCCGCGGCCTGTCCAACGCCGAGATCGGCCGGGAGCTGCGCCTCACGGAGGCAACGGTGAAGGCGCACGTGAGCCGCGTGCTGGCCAAGCTGGGCCTGGCCAACCGCGTCCAGGCCGCCATCCTGGTCCACGACGCCGACCTCGGCTAACAGCTAGCCGGCGACGTCCGCGTAGTGGCAGGCGGCCTGCGCAACGGGCACGGCCGGCAGGATGTCGAGAAGCTCGGAGCGGCACCTGCCGTCGACCCCGACCTCGGCCGCCTTTCCGGAGGCGAGGATTTGACAGCGGGCGTGGAAGCGGCATCCGCCGGGGATCCGCGTCGGGTCGGGCGGCTCGCCGGTCAGCACCACCCGCTCCGGCGACTCCGGCAGCACCGACATCAGCGCCTGCGTGTACGGGTGGCGCGGCGCGGTCAGCACCTGCTCGACGGGACCCGACTCGACGATCCTGCCGAGGTACATGACCGCGACCCGGTCGGCGATGTTCCAGGCCAGCCCGAGGTCGTGGGTGACGACCAGCGCCGACAGGCCCAGCTCCTCCCTGAGCTTGAGCATCAGAGCGAGGATCTCGCCGCGTACGGAGGCGTCCAGCGAGGCGACCGGCTCGTCGGCGACCAGCACCTGCGGGTCGAGCGCGAGGGCGCCGGCGATGACGACGCGCTGCCGCTGGCCGCCGGACAGCTCGTGCGGGTAGCGCAGGAAGAACCGCTCGGGCGGCCGCAGCCCGGCTCTGGACAGCGCGGAGGCGACAGCGCTCTCCTCGTCGGCCAGGCCGTGGATGCGCGGGCCCTCCGCCACCGCCTCGTAGACGGTGTGCCGGGGGTTGAGCGAGCCCGTCGGGTCCTGGAGGACGAGCTGCACCTGCCTGCGGTAGGCCTTGAGCGCCTTGGAGCCGTAGTCGAGCGCGGCGCCGCCGTAGCGGACCTCGCCCGAGGTGGGCCGTTCGAGGCCGAGCAGGGTGCGGGCCAGCGTGGTCTTGCCGCAGCCCGACTCTCCGACGAGGGCCACGATCTCGCCCTCGCCGACCGACAGGTTGACGCCGTCGACCGCGCGGGCGCGGCGCCCGCGCGCGACGAACTCCACGTGCAGGTCGCGCGCCTCCAGCAGGCTCGCCCCCGCCGTCGAGACCTTCTCCTTCGTGGCCTGCGTCTCCGTCATGAGGCCTCCTCCTTCGCCCTGACGTGTACGCACGCGGCCGTACGGCGCTCGCCGGCCGACCACAGCTCCACGTCCAGGGTGGCGCACTCGTCGAGCGCGACCGGACAGCGTGGGTGGAACGAGCAGCCGGTCGGGAGCCGCATCGGATCCGGCGGGTCACCGCCGAGGCCCCTCGGCGCGAGCCGCGCGGCCGGGTCGCCCACCGTCGGGAACGCCGCCGCCAGCGCCTTGCTGTAGGGGTGCCTGGCGTCGTGGAAGACCTCGCCCGACGGGCCCTGCTCGACGATGCGGCCCGCGTACATGACGGCGAGCCGGTCGCACACGTCGGCGAGGACGGACAGGTCGTGCGAGATCATGATCAGCGAGATGCCGTGCTCCGCGACCAGGTCCTTGATCAGGGTCAGCACCTGGGCCTGCACCATGACGTCGAGCGCGGTGGTCGGCTCGTCGGCGATGATCAGGCGGGGCGAGCAGGCCAGGGCCATCGCGATCATCACCCGCTGCCGCTGCCCGCCGGACAGCTCGTGCGGGTAGCTGCGGGCCCGCCAGGCGGGCAGTCCGACCTGGTCGAGCAGCTCGGCCACGCGCTTGCGGGCCGCCTCGGGCCTGGCCAGGCCGTGGACCAGCAGCGGCTCGGCGATCTGGTCGCCGATCTTGCGCACCGGGTTGAGCCCGTGCTGCGCGCCCTGGAACACGATGGAGGCCTCGGCCCACCGTACGGCCCGCATGCGGCCCCACTTCATGGTGAGCACGTCCTCGCCGTCGAGCAGGATCCGGCCTTCGACGCGCGCGTCCCGCGGCAGCAGCCGCAGCAGTGCCATGGCCAGCGTCGACTTGCCGGACCCCGACTCGCCGGCGACTCCGAGTGCCGCTCCGGAGTCGAGCGTCAGCGACACCCCGCGTACGGCCGGCACCTCGCCAGAGGCGATGCGGTAGGTCACCGAGACGTCGTCGAGTTCGAGCACACTCATGCGCCCCTCCTCAGCCGGGGGTTGAGCACGGCCTCCAGGGCCCGGCCGACCAGGGTGAACGCCATGACGACGGCGAGGATGGCCAGGCCGGGGATGAGGATGTACCACCAGGCGCCCTCGTTGGCCGCGCCGAAGTCGTACGAGCCGCGAAGCATGGTCCCCCACGAGGTCTTGTTGGCGGAGGCGCCGAGGAAGGCCAGCGTCGACTCGGTCACGATGGCGCTGGCCACCTCCAGCGTGGTGCTGGCCAGCAGCAGCGGCGCCACGTTGGGCAGCACGTGGCGGGTCGTGATGTGCCAGTGGCCGGCGCCGAGCGCCTTGGAGCGCTCGATGTACGGCCTGGACTCCACGGCCAGCGTCTGCGCCCTGATCAGCCGGGCGGTCGACGGCCAGGTGGTGATGCCGATGGCCATGATGATCGTGAACGTGCTGCCGCCCAGGATGGCCGCCAGCACCAGGGCGGTGACCAGCGAGGGCAGGACGAGGAACCAGTCGGTGACGCGCATGAGCACGGCGCCGAGCCAGCCGCGGAAGTGGCCGGCGGCGATGCCGACGACCATGCCGATCACGATGCTCAGCAGGGCGGCGAGAAAGCCGATGAGCAGCGACGTGCGCGAGCCCCACCAGACCATCAGCAGGATCGAGCGGCCGGATTCGTCGGTGCCGAACGGGAAGGCCAGGCTGGGCGCGTCGAAGTCGTCACCGGTGGTGTCGACGACGCTGGTCACGCTCTCGTCGATGAACAGCGGCGCGATCAGCGCGAGCACCACGGCGGCGACCAGCACGACCATGCCGGCGACGCCGGCCCGGTGGGTGCGGAAGTCGGCCCAGAAGCGGCTCAGCGCCTGCCGTCTGCGGGTGGCCGCGACAGTCGTCATGCCGACCTCACTCTCGGGTCGAGCATGTGGTAGACCACGTCGGCCAGCGTGTTCATGACGATCACCGCCACCGTGATCAGCAGGAACGTGCCCTGCATGAGCGTGAAGTCGGGCACGCTGATCGCCTCGTAGAACAGCTGGCCGAGCCCCGGCCAGGTGTAGATCGTCTCGACGGTGACGGCGCCGCCGACCACGAAGCCGACGCGCATGAACACCAGCGTCACCGTGGGCAGCAGGGCATTGGGCACCGCATGGCGGCGGCGTACGTCGTCGTCGCGCAGCCCTTTGGCCCTGGCCACGGTCACGTAGTCCTGGCTGACCTCCTCCAGCAGCGACGAACGCATGACCAGGAGGTATTGGGCGTAGACCACGGCGACCAGCGTCAGGCACGGGAGCACCATGTGGGAGGCCACGTCCAGCACGTACGCGAACCCGTCGGGCGCGTCGACGCTCTCGATGCCGCGGAACGGGAAGATGCCGGGGATCGGCCCGATGCCCACCCCGAACACCATCATGAGCAGCAGTCCGAGCCAGAACGTCGGCACCGACCACAGCAGCAGCGACGTGCCGGTGGAGAAGCGGTCGAACGTGCTGCCGCTGCGCCAGCCGGCCCGCGTGCCCTGCCAGATGCCGAGGCTGACCGCGATGACCAGGCCCGTTCCCGCGAGCAGCAGGGTGGGGCCGAGCCGCTCGCCGATCAGGTCGAGGACGGGGCGCTTGTACTCGTACGACATGCCGAGGTCGAGGCGGAGCGTGTCGCCGACGAACTGGAAGAACTGCTCGATCAGCGGCTTGTCCAGGCCGAGCCGGCTGCGTTCGAGGTCGAGCTGGGCCGGGGTCATGTTGCGGCCCTGCGCCAGGCTGCGCACGGGGTCGCCGGGCAACATCCGGAACAGGAAGAACGTGCCGACGATCACCATGGCGATGCTGAACAGCGCCCCACCGGCTTTGGACAGCGCGTAGCGCACCGTGCCGCGGCGGGTGGAGCGCTCGTCACCAGGGCCCGCCGCCTGCGCGGCGGCGGGCTCTGCTGCTTCGAGCGGAGTTGTCATTCGCGCTCGTCTGCGACGCTCTTGCGCCGCCTGCTCAGGAGGAACGCGCCCACGCCGATGACGACCACGGCGCCGACGATACCGGCGATGACGCCGGTGTTGGAACCACCGTCGCCGCTCCCGCCACTCGCCCCGGGGGCCTTGACGTCGACGGTGTAGAACGGCCAGTAGCCGCTGCCGCCGTACAGCAGGCCCTTGTCCTCGGGGATGGGGGTGATGCTGGTGATGCGGTCCTTGCGGTAGCCCTCGAGGTCGTTCGTGTAGTAGAGCGCGATGACGGGGGCGTCGGTGTAGAGGCGCTCCTGCATCTGCTTGATGATCTCGGCCCGCTTGGGCCGGTCGAGCTCCTTCTGCTGGTCCTTGTAGAGCTTCTCGAACGTCTCGTCACAGTA
The DNA here is from genome assembly GCF_009908215.1 of Nonomuraea sp. K271. NCBI lineage: Bacteria > Bacillati > Actinomycetota > Actinomycetes > Streptosporangiales > Streptosporangiaceae > Nonomuraea > Nonomuraea sp. K271. The sequence goes on from NZ_JAAAHR010000194.1 coordinate 4,749, forward strand.
GAACGACTCGGTGCCGCCGCCCTCGCCGTCCTTGGTGGGCCGGCGCGAGCACAGGTGCGTGGCCAGCACCTCCTCGGGGTCGGGGTTGACCGACCAGCCGCTGATCGCGATGTCGAACAGGCCGGTGTAGCCCGTCTCCTCCGTGAACTTGCTGGAGTCGAGCTTCTTGGTGGTCAGCGTGATGCCGATCTCCTTGAAGAAGCCGGTCAGGTATTCGGCGAGCTTGTCCTCGAGCGGGGTGTCGGTGTGGATGCTGAAGCGGAACTCCAGCTTGCGGTCACCGTCGGGCATCGTACGGACGCCGTCGGGGCCCTTCTTGTAGCCGGCGTCGTCGAGGATCTGGTTGGCCCTGGCCGGGTCGTAGGTGACCTTGGTGTCGCCGGTGGCCTCCCAGAAGAAGTCCTGGTACATCGGCGGCACGATCGAGCCGTCCGAGGGCTTGGCCAGGCCGTCCCACACCTCGTCGACCAGCTTCTGCTTGTCGATCGCGTGGTGCAGCGCCTGGCGCACCTTGACGTCCTTCAGCGCGGGGTGGCCGTCGCCGAGGGGCTTGTCGTCGGTGGTGGTGGCGCCGTGGTTGATCTGCAGGTAGCTCGCCCGGCGGCCGTCGGTGTTCCACGCCTCGATGTTGGGGTCGTTCTGGATGGCCTTGAACTCGGGCGGGTCCAGCCGGCCGATCAGGTCGATCTCGCCCTTCTGCAGCGCGGCGATCGCGGCCTGCGGGTTGTCGTAGAAGATGACCTGCAGCTCGTCGATCTTGGCCTTGCCCCGCCAGTAGTTGGGGTTGGCCTGCAGCTTGACGTACTGGTCCTTCTTGTGCTCGACCGCGAAGTACGGGCCGCTGCTCACCGTGGGGTACGTCTCGGCGTCGTGGTTGGCCATGTCGGTGACCGACTCCCAAGCGTGCTTGGGCACGATCGGGACCGGGTTCTCCAGCATGGACGCCTGCGGCTCCTTGAGCTTGATCGTCAGCTCCTGGCCGTTGGCCGTGACGCTCTCGAAGTTCTCCACGGCCGGGCCGTTGGCCGTCTTTGCCGCCTCGTCCGTCATGATCTTGTTGAACGTCCAGGCGGCGTCCTCGGCCGTGATCGGCTTGCCGTCGGACCACTTGGCCTCGCGGATCTGGAACGTCCACGTACGGCCGTCCTCCGACGCCTCCCACGACTCGGCCAGGTCGGCGCTCGGCTCGAGCGTCTTGGAGTCGGGGACCGTGAGGAAGCCGTACATCCAGCGGTGGATCGACGTGGAGACCAGGCGGACCGCCAGGAACGGGTTCATGGAGTCCATGGACTGCGTGGCGCCGACGCGTACGATCTTCTTCCCCGCCGTCGGTTCCTGAGCAAGGGCCGTCGTCGTCCCCTGACCTGCTACTAGTAGCGCGACGCCCAGCGCAGCCAGGCGTGCGAGCCATTTCCTCATATGTGCCTCACCTTCAGGCGGGGGGTTCCTGTGTAGAGAAAGGCACACCATACGAAGACCGCGTGTCAACGCATGGCGGAAAATTGTTTCATCTTCGTTTCATTCAACGGTGTAAATTTTCAACCGGCTCCGCACACCCGTGACCTGGCTTGTCACCCCCTTCGCGTAAAGGCGCATACATCCGAACCCCTCGGATAGGGGACGCGAAGCAGCCGAAACCAAGGGGGAGATCGCATGATGCAGGGCAAGACCATCGCGTTCCTCGTCGCTCCCGAAGGAGTCGAGCAGGTCGAGCTCACCGAGCCGTGGAAGGCGGTCAAGCAGGCGGGCGGCACGCCCAGGCTGATCTCCACCGCGCCCGGCCAGATCCAGGCGTTCAACCACCTGGACAAGGCCGACACGTTCGCCGTGGACGACACGGTCGACAACGTCGACGTGGGCTCCTTCGACGGCCTGCTGCTTCCCGGCGGCGTGGCGAACCCCGACCTTCTGCGTACGGTGCCGCAGGCCGTGCAGTTCGCCCGGTCGTTCTTCGACTCGGGCAAGCCGGTGGCGGCGATCTGCCACGCGCCGTGGACCCTGGCCGAGGCGGACGTCGTACGCGGCCGCACGCTGACGTCCTGGCCGAGTCTGCAGACGGACCTGCGCAACGCCGGTGCCACGTGGGTGGACCAGGAGGTCATGGTGTGCGCCGACGGGCCGAACACGCTGGTCACCAGCCGCAAGCCGGATGACCTGAAGGCCTTCTGCCAGGCCGCGACCGACGCGTTCGGGTAGCAGGCGCGAAGCCGCCGCGGAGGGAGGGCGCCGAGCCGGCGCCCTCCCTCCGGCGTGAAGCGAGCAGATCGAAACCATGCCGTAACGCCTTGTCCCCTGGAGAGAAATGGTCTAGACGTAGACCAAATGGAGCGTCCTCCGTGCCCCCAGGGAGACCTCAGTGACCACTGAAGAGGATTCCAGGCGACTCGCCGAGCTCGGCTACAAGCAGGAGCTGGCCCGCACCTGGAGCGGATTCTCGAACTTCGCCATCTCGTTCTCGATCATCTCCATCCTCGCCGGCTGCTTCACCACTTTCGGACAGGCCTGGAACAACGGCGGCCCCATCGCCATCTCCTGGGGCTGGCCGCTGATCTCCGCCTTCATCCTGATCATCGGCTTCTGCATGTCGGAGCTGGTCTCCGCGTATCCGACGGCGGGCGGCATCTACTGGTGGGCCGCCAAACTGGGCAAGCCGATCCACGGCTGGTTCACCGGGTGGCTCAACCTGATCGGCCTCATCGCCGTCACCGCCTCCGTCGACTACGGCTGCGCGACGTTCCTCAACATCACCATCAACCGGCTGACCGGCGGAGCGTGGGAGGGCACACTCCCCCAGGCGTTCCTGCTGTTCGTGATCGTCCTCGCGCTGCACGCCCTCATCAACATCTACAGCCACCGGCTGATCTCGCTGCTGCAGAACGTCTCGGTCTGGTGGCACGTCGCCGGCGCCGCGATCATCGTCGGCATCCTGATCTTCGCGCCCGACGACCACCAGTCGCTCGGCTTCGTCTTCGGCGGCACGAACGACAACTCCGGCTTCGGCACCGGCTCGGAAGGACTGCCCTTCTGGCTGTACGTGCTGCCGCTCGGCTTCCTGCTCACCCAGTACACGATCACCGGTTTCGACGCCTGCGCCCACGTGTCGGAGGAGACGCAGGGCGCGGCCAGGAGCGCGGCCCGCGGGCTGTGGCAGTCGATCTTCTACTCGGCCATCGGCGGGTGGATCCTGCTGCTGTCGTTCCTGTTCGCCGCGACGAACGTGGACGCGCTCAACGAACAGGGCGGCTTCGTCGGCGCCATCTTCGAGACGGCACTGTCGTCCCCGCTCGCCACGGCGATCTTCGCGATCTCCACGGTCGGCCAGTTCTTCTGCGGGATGAGCTGCGTGACGTCGATGTCGCGGATGACGTACGCGTTCGCGCGTGACGGCGCGATCCCCGGCTGGCGGCTGTGGTCGCGGATCGACCGCAACCGCACCCCCGTCAACGCCATCCTCGGCGGCTGCCTCACCGCCGCCCTCATCACCCTGCCCGCCCTCTACGCCCCTCCCGGCCTGACCACACCGGTCGCGTTCTACGCCGTCGTGTCGATCGCCGTCATCGGGCTCTACCTGGCGTTCCTCATCCCGATCTGGCTGCGCCTGCGCATGGGCGACGCCTTCACCCCCGGCCCCTGGACGCTGGGCAGGAAGTACAAGGCCCTGTGCTGGATCGCCTGCGTCGAGATCGTGATCGTGTCGATCTACTTCATCATGCCGTTCTCGCCCGAGGGCGTGCCCGGCAACCCGGACTTCACCTGGACGTCCGTCAACTACGCGCCGATCGCGGTGGGGGTGGTGCTGATCGGCATCGCGCTGTGGTGGGTGTTGTCCGCCCGCCACTGGTTCACGGGCCCCCGCCGCACGGTCGATGACGAGGTCCCCGCCCCCTGACGGTCACCCTGGGTACGGCTGAGCGATGATCGAGGCACTGACCGGCCGCGAGGCGCCCCGGTCAGGAGGCTTCGAAGGCGGTGGCCACGGCCGCGCGGACGTCGCCCATCGAGGCGGCGCCCAGCTCGCGCTTGAGCGAGGTCATGTCGACGTCGGGCATCCCGCAGGCGATCGCCCAGTTCCACGGCGACAGGTCGCCGTCGACGTTGAGCGCGAACCCGTGGCTGGTGACGCCCCGGCTCTGCCGCATCCCGATGGAGACGACCTTGCGGCCGGTCTCGGCCGTCCAGACGCCGGTGAGCAGCTCTGAGCCGGGCGGCGTGTCGCGGCGCTCGGCCGGCAGGCCCAGCTTGCCCAGCGCCTCCACCAGCCGCAGCTCCACCTCGCGGACGTAGTCGACGATGCCCTGGTCGTCGTCGAGCTCGACGATCAGGTAGCCGACGAGCTGGCCGGGCCCGTGGTAGGTGAGCTGCCCGCCCCGCCCGGTCTCGACCACGGGGATGCCGCGCGTCGGGTCGGGCAGGTGGTCGAGCGGGGTGCGGCGGCCGACCGTGTAGACGGAGGGGTGGCTCAGCAGCCAGAGCGTGTCCGGTCGTTCGTCCCGCTGGCGCTGCCCGACCAGGTCGGTCATGCGCTCCATAGCCTTGTCGTAGTCGACGAGCTCATCCTCGATGAGCGTCAGCGGCCTTGCCCTCATGACTTCGAGGATATGCCGGGTCTCGAACGGGAAGTACACCGCCTTCCCTGCCCCTGTCCATGACCTGATCCAAGCACACAGGCCACCACTCGGGCCCATGCGGGGCTCAGGACTCGATGATCGGCTTCTCCGCCAGGAACAACCCACGGCCCGGCGCGGTGATCAGAAGACCTTCCGCCTTGAGCACGTCGAGCGCCTTCTTCACGGTGTTCCGCGACAGACCGGTCACCTCTTCCAGTTCCGTCTGGGACGGCACCTTCCGGCCAGGCTGGAACTCGCCGGACTTGATCCGGGCGCGCAGAGCGTCCGCGAGTTGCAGGTAGGGCGCTTGCAGCCCATCCGGGTCAATCTTCACGACCAAACGTTAGGCGGCCGGGTTCGGGTCGAGATAGGCAGGCCCTGCCCTGGCCGGCACACCTGCGGCTGCAAGGCACGCATCCTCGAGCTCTGCACGGCCGCAGGGCCGGCCTGGTACGCAAGACCGACCGGCTGGAGGCCGGTTCGCTGGTGTGGGAAACCCCTCCAGGAAAGGTTGGTAACGTTGAGGTGCTTCGGACGAAGCTCCTCAACGGCCAGGCAGGTAGCGCCGTCGTCGCGCCCAAGGTCGCAGCCCTGCGGGACACCCATCCGTACCGGCAACGTCCAGCCTTGTAACCCTTCGGCCACTTCTCACCAAGCAGGGGTGTCAATCGACGAAGGGAGCATGGCCGGTGCGTCGCAAACAGCCGAAGATCGCCACGGATCCTGTGGCTTTCGAGGCCTTCTACCGGCGACATGTCGATGCCGTCACCCGCTTTCTCGCCCGCCGCGTCGACGACCCGCACACGGTCGCGGACCTGGTGGCGGAGGTGTTCATCGCGGTGCTCGACTCGGCCCACACCTACCGGGCCGACCTGGGCACGGAGATCGCATGGTTGTACGGCGTGGCCCGCAACACGATCTCAGCCGAGCGACGGCGGGTTTACCGGCAACACCAGTTATCGGACCGGATGAACGGCCGCCGGCAACTGGCCGCCGACGACGTCGCCAGGCTCGAAGAGCGCATCGACGCGGAGCGTGACGCCAGGAAGGCCTTCGCGGCCATGGAGGAACTGCCGGAGGGGGAGCGCGCCATGCTGGAGCTGGTCGCCATCGACCAGCTCACGGTCACGGAGGCGGCGCACGCCCTCGGCATCCGCCAGGGCGCCGCCAAGGTACGCCTGCATCGCGCCCGCCAGACGCTACGCAACCTGTCCTTCGTCATGGATGGAGCACGATGAACTTCGAGGAGCAGTTGCTGATGGATCTGAAGACCGAGATCGCGACCCGCGCCGACCGGCGTCGTCGCCTCACCCGCACGCGGTCCGTGCTGGGAGTGGCCGGAATGGCCGCCGTGGCCGCCATCGCCGTACCCCTGCTGACCGGCACCGGGACGCCCGCGTACGCCGTGAGCACGAACACCGACGGCACGATCAGCGTCGAGATCAACGAGTTCAGGGACGCCGACAAGCTGGAGGGCGACCTTAAGGAGGCCGGCGTCCAGGCCGACGTCAGCTACGTGCCGATCGCCAAGCAGTGCGAGCCGGGCCGCGGAGAAGTGGTCGGCGGGGAGCCGAGCACCCTCGAGGAGTTCCGCGACTCCGTGGGCTACAAGGCCGCCCGCGTTCGGACCGGAGGGGTGGACATCGACCCTCGGTACGTCGGCCAGGGCCAGACCCTGGTGATGGAGTTCGCCGAGAACAAGGAGAGCGCGGAGGGCGGGGTCATCACCTCCCGGTTCAAGGCACTGGTGATGACCGGACCGGTCAAGCCCTGCACCCTCGTCGACTGGGACGTCACGCGGTAACGGGCACGCGTCAAGGGAACTGCGGCAAAGGGACGGCCGAGGTGTCCGGCCGCCGCAGGGCCGCCGCCCGGCTTCGAGGTCTCGGAGCCGGGCGTGCGGCGTGCCACGAGGGCGCGGGGCCCACCGTCGAGGCAGTCGGCCGGCGCGGCCTGAGCCTTATGCCGCCCGGTAACCCTTCGGCTCCTCGGGAACGAGGATCCACATCGCCACGTAGACCACCCAGAGCGGCCCCGGGATGAGCGAGAGCAGCAGCCAGAGGATCCGGACGAGGGTGGGAGGAAGGCCCATCTTGTCGGCGAGGCCGCCGCAGACGCCGGCCAGAATCCTGTGCTCTCTTGAGCGGTACATGCTGTGCCTCCGTGTGGTTACGACTTACCCGTACAACGACCGATCGGCCCGACGGACTCCCGTCAGGAACCCTGAGAAAACCCTGTAAGGGTGAGCCACTCGTGGGCCATACCCAGATGTCGGCTGGTCAGGCCCCGCATCGGGTCCACGTGGATGAGCAGGAAGTCGGCCAGTCCCTGACGCACCCTGAGATATTCCTCGTCCTCTGCCCAAACCTGGTCGTCGAACCACACGAACGGCCGCCGCCCCGCGTAGGCGGCCACGTGCGGGGTCTTGAACATCTCGCCGTGCTCGCTCGGCGGGTCGGTGGTGAGGGGGATGACGGGGAGCGAGGGCAGGCCGATCCTGGGCGCGATCCAGTCGTTGGCGTGCTGTTCCCACGTCGTCGCCCAGACCAGCTCCGACCCGGTGGCGATGGCCAGGTCGAGCAGCCCGCGGCCGTGCATGGGGTTGAGGTGCACGGTGTAGACCTCACCGCCGATCGTGCACCGGTAACGCCGGTAGTCGCGCGTCGGCCTGCCCATCGGGTTGAGCACGCCGTCGACGTCGAGCAACAGCAGCGGCTTCACGACGGGGTTTCACCCCCGACGCGCGGCGGCCGGGGCGGAGCGGGAACCCGGTGGAACCGGCGGGCACGCGGGCCGTCGAGAAGCGCCGCGAGCTGGTCCATGGGTGAGACGATCGCATAGGGGGTTGCGCATCTCAACCGCGGACAGCCGTACGGACGCCGTCAGCGCACGACCTTGGCCGGGTCCCAGCCCGGCCGGGGCACCGAGTCGAGCAGCAGCCTGGTGTAGGGGTGCTCGGGCTCGGCCAGCACCCGCGCGACCGGTCCCTGCTCGACCACCACCCCCCGGTGCAGCACGAGCGTGTCGTCGCACAGGTGCCGCACCACGGCCAGGTCGTGGCTGACGAACAGCAGGGCGACGCCCGAGTCGCGGCGCACCTGGGCGAGGAGTTCGAGGATCTGCGCCTGGATCGACACGTCGAGCGCGGCCACCGCCTCGTCCAGCACCAGCACCGACGGCTCGACGGCCAGGGCTCTGGCGATGGCCAGGCGCTGGCGCTGCCCGCCACTGAGCTGGTGGGGCCGCGCCCCGGCCTCGCGGGCGCCCAGCCCGACCTGGTCGAGCAGCTCGCCGGCGCGTGAGCGGTCCTTGCCGTGCAACCTGAGCGCGGTACGCAGGCACTCGGCCGCGGTGAGCCGGGGGTCGAGGGAGACGTACGGGTCCTGGAACACCATCTGGATCTCGCGGGCCCTGCGCAACCTGGCGGCCCGGCCGCGTTCCCTGTCGGTGCGTTCCCTGCCGTCGACGGTGATCGTGCCCGAGTCGGGGGTGACGAGGCCGACGAGCATGCGGGCGATCGTGGTCTTGCCCGATCCCGACTCCCCCACCAGGCCCAGCGAGCCGCCGGAGGCCAGCTCGAAGGAGACGTCGGCGGCGGCCACCGCGCCGTCGTACGACTTGCACAGAGCATGTACGGCGAGCATTCAGGCCTCCACCAGGCGGCAGGCGGCCGAGCCGCCGGACACGGTCACGGGCCGCGGCCGCCACTCCTCGCAGGCGCCGGTGGCGTGCGGGCACCGGGGCGCGAAGGGGCAGCCGGTGAACGTGTCGTCCAGCGAGGGCGGCCGGCCGGGAATGGGACGGATCGGGCGGGGGTCGTCGAGTTCGGGCGTGCAGGCCAGCAGCCCCGCGGTGTAGGGATGGCGCGGGTCGTCGAACAGTTCCTTGGCGGGCCGCGACTCGACGATCGTGCCCGCGTACAACACGTTCACGCGGTCGCAGAAGGCGGCGGCCAGGTGCAGGTCGTGGGTGATGAACACCATGCCGAGCTCCCGTTCGGCCTGTACGCGGCGCAGCAGCGCGAGCGTCTCGGCCTGGGTGGTGACGTCGAGGGCGCTGGTCGCCTCGTCGGCGAGGAGCAGCGCCGGGTCGGCGGCCAGCGCGGCGGCGATGACCACGCGCTGCAACATGCCGCCCGACAGCTCGTGCGGGTACTGCCGCATGTGCCGCTCGGGTTCGCGCAGGCCGACCGCGGCCAGCAGCTCCAGCGCCCGGGCGCGGGCCTCGGCCTTGGGCCGGCCGAGCGTGAGCACCATGCGCTCGGTGAGGAAGTCGCCGATCCTGCGGACCGGGTTGAGCGACGAGCGCGGGTCCTGGTAGATCATCGACACCTGGCCGGCGCGCAGGTCGCGCAGCGCGTCCGGGCCCATCGTGAGCACGTCGTCGCCGGAGACCAGCACCCGCCCCGACACCGTCGCGTGCTGCGGCAGCAGGCGCAGCACGGCGCGGGCGAGGGTGGACTTGCCGGAGCCCGACTCGCCGACCAGGCCGACGATCTCGCCCCTGCCGACGGTGAGCGAGACGTCGGCGAGGATCGGCCGCCGCCCGCCCGCCTCGATCGTCAGCCCTTCCACGGAAAGCAGCATCATGCGCCCCTCACGCCCATGCGGTCGGCGAGGCGCACGCCGATCACGTTGAACGACACGACCACGAGCGCGATGGCCGCGCCCGGCACCAGCACCGGCAGGAACGCCCCCTGCACGATCGCCGGCTGGCCCTCCTTGACCATCAGCCCCCAGTCGGAGGACGGCGGCTGCGCCCCGAACCCGAGAAAGCTCAGCGTGGCCAGGCTCATCAGCCCCTCCCCGAACAGCACGACCAGGTAGCCGACGATCGCGCGCGCCATGTTGGGCACCAGGTGCCGCACGCAGATGGTGAACCCGCCCATGCCCTGCACCCGGTAGGCGTCGATGTACGGCTTGGCGCACTCGCCCAGCGCGACGCTCCTGGTGTAGCGGGCGATCGTCGGCGTGTAGGCCAGCCCGAGCGCGACGATGGCCGTGGTCATCCCGTTGCCGAACACGGCCACGATCAGCACGACGAACAGCAGCCCGGGGAAGGCGTACATGACGTCGGTCAGCCGGGCGACGACGGTGTCCACCCAGCCGCGGTGCCAGGCGGCCAGCGTGCCGAGCGCGACGCCGAGGACCGAGGCGATGGCGAGCAGCAGCAGCGGGCCGACGAGCGAGGTGCGGGCGCCGTACAGGACTCTGGTGAGCAGGTCGCGGCCGGACTGGTCGGCGCCGAGCGGATGCCCCGGCGACATGGGGGCGAGCGTGGCGGAGAAGTCGACCGCGTCCGGTTCGTACGGCGCCACGACCGGCGCGAGCAGGGCCGCCGCGACGACCAGCCCGAGGAAGCCGGAGGCCAGCCAGTAGCCGAGGGGCCGCGCCGGCCTGGGGGAGAGGGTGGAGACGACGGTGGTCATGCCGGCCTCCTCACCCGGGGGTCGATGAGCGGCTGCAGCAGCTCGACGAGCGTGGTCACCACGATGTACGCGACGACCATGAACAACATCACCGCCTGGGTCACGGGGAAGTCGTGCGTGTTGATGGCCTTGACCAGCAGCGAGCCGATCCCGTTCAGGCTGAACGCGGTCTCGACGACCACGGTGCCCGCCAGCATGCCGGCGGTGACCAGCCCGCACATGGTGACGATCGGGCCGAGCGCGCCTCGGAAGACGTGCCTGGTGACGATCAGCCGCTCGGCCAGGCCGGAGGCGCGGGCCACGGTCACGTGGTCGAGCTCGCGCTGCTCGATCATGGCCTGCCTGGTCACCCGGCTGATGATGGCCAGCGCGCCGAGCGCGAGCGTCACGGCGGGCAGGGTCAGGTGCCACAACGACCCGCCGCCCATGACGGGGAACCAGCCGAGCTGCACGCCGAACAGGGAGATCAGCACGGCGGCGGTGACGAACGACGGCACCGAGGTGGCCAGTGTGGTGCCGGCGACGACGGCGGAGTCGGTGCGGCCGCCGCGGACCGCCGCCAGCGCCCCGAGGGCGACGCCGAACACCACGAACAACACCGCCGCGTACGCCACCAGCCCGAGCGTGCTCGGCAGCCGCGCCATCATCAGGTCGAAGACCTGGTCGTTGTACTGCATCGAGCGCCCGAGGTCGCCGGTCACGGCGTCGCCGAGCCAGCGCGCGTACTGCACGAGGAACGGGTCGTCCAGGTGGTACTGGGCACGGATGGCGGCCAGGTATTCGGGGGTCAGGTTCTCCTTGCCGCCCGCCAGGAACGTGACCGGGTCTCCGGGGGCCGCGTACGACGCCCCGAAGATCACGAACGAGGTGGCGAACAGCGTGGCGACCAGCCCGGCCAGCTTGCGGACCGCCACGGCGTCAGCCCTTGGCCCCGAGGTCGGCCGCCCACGGGTAGCTCATGTGGACCTGCGAGGCGGGCGGTCCTGTGACCTTGCCGCCGAGCACGACCGCGTTGGGCACCTCGACCAGCGAGATCCACACCATGTCGGCGGTGAAGCGGCGCTGCAGCTCGATGACGTCCTTGGCGCGGGCCGCGTCGTCGGTGGTCTCCAGAGCCCTCGCCACCAGCTCGTCGTACTCGGGCGAGCTGAACTTGACCCAGTTGTTCGCCGAGCCTGTCAGCCCGTTGTCGTAGAAGCCGATCGGGTCGGACTTGGTGATGTACCAGTCGTCGGGCACGAGATCGACCTGGGCGCGCAGCGACTTGTCGGTGTAGAAGCTGCCGAACTCGGACGCGGGCACGGTCTTGATCTGGGCGCTGAGCCCGATCTTCTTGGCCGCGTCGACCACCGCGTTGGCGATGACCGTACGGGCCTGCTCGCCGTTGGTGGCCACGACGATCGGCTCCTTGGGCGAGCCCGCCTCCTGCACGAGCTTCTTGGCCGCGTCGAGGTCGGGCGTCTCGGGGGCGCCCTGGAGCTGGTCGTAGGCGGCCTGGAACGCCTCCTTCTCGTACGACCAGGCGCCGGCCCCGACCGGCACCTTCCACGGCCTGGCCAGCCCGGAGAAGCCCGACTTGGCGATGCCCGCGCGGTCGACGGCCAGCGACAGCGCCCGGCGGATCTTCGGGTCCTTCATCACGCCGCGGTCGGTGGGCAGCAGCACGTACACCCGCGTGGTGGCCCCGTAGGAGACGCTGACCGCCTGGTTGTCCTGCAGCGCGACCGCGGGCCCCGTGTCGGACAGGTAGGCCCCCTGCGCCTCACCGGTGACGAGGCTGTTGACCAGCGCCGTGTCCTCGGCCCATCTGAAGGTGATGCTCTTGGTGAGCGGCTTGACGTCCTTCTTCCAGTACGCGTCGTGGCGGGTGATCGTGAGGTGGCTGCCCGACTTCCACTCCTCCACCTCGTACGGCCCGCTGCAGGCGTCCTCGTGGCCCGGCGTGCCGAACTCCTTGCCCTGCTTCTCGACGACCTCCTTGTTCAGCACGATGCCCGCGCCGCCCGCGATGGCCTGCGCGAACAACGAGTTCGGCTTCTTGAACGCGATCGTGACCTCGTGGTCGTCGGTCTTGGTGATCGACTCGACGTCCTCGAACTCGTCGGACTCGTCCATGCCGTCGCCGGCGTGCCGCTTGAGGCTCCACACGACGTCGTCGGCGGTGACCGGCGAGCCGTCGTGGAACGTGGCGCCCTGGCGCAGGGTGAGCACCATGGTCTTGGGGTCGGGCAGGTCGGCCTTCTCGGCCAGCCACGGTTTGACGGTCATGTCGGGCTGGGTCTGCATGAGGCGTTCGCAGACGTTCGCCATGATCGTACGGTTGTTGGTGCCGCCGTCGGTGTCGAGGTCGAGGGTGCCCGGTTCCTCGTCGACCAGCCAGACGGCGGAGTCGAGCGGGCCTGCCGCCTTGTCCGTGCGGTCGACCAGGGTGAGCTTGGCGGGGTCCGGCGCCTTGGTGGTCGCTGCGGGCCCGCCGCAGGCCGCGGTGAGACCGATGAGCCCAAGCAGGGCGAGCGTCTTCTTCACGGGGTCACTTCTCCATGCGGTCCGTCGTAGAGGTTCCAGGGCACGCGCTCGTACTCGTGGTCGCAGGGCGTGCCCGCCGCGATCAGGTAGTCGCCCGTGGTGAGGTCGACGCAGCTCGACAGCAGGGTCGCCCACCGTTTGACGGCGGGCTGGGCGGGGTCGGGGTGGGTGCAGAGG
>NZ_JAAAHR010000195.1:0-17331 GCF_009908215.1 Nonomuraea sp. K271
GTCCCCACCGGTCCGCGCGCGGGAGCGGCGGCGCAGGGCCGTCGTCGTCGGCACGACGCTGGCGACGGCGCTGCTCCTGACGGTCGGCGGGATCGCCGCCTCGGGTCTGCTGGCGCCGACCGGCACCGCGGCCCAGCCGTCCGCGCCGTCGAAGGCGGCGGCCTCCGCGCCGGGTCGCACGGCCGAGCCGGTCGACACCGAGCTCGCCGAAGGGGTCACGCTGCACGAACGCCCCACCGACCCGATCAGGCTGATGTCGTACAGCATCGAGGACAACAAGACCCACGAGGACACCGACTACGCCAGGAACCTGCGGCAGGGCACGTTCGACAAGCGCACCGGCATCCTCAAGTGGCGGGTCTCTCCCGACGGCCGCTATTACGTGATCAGGCAGACGGACTACACCTCCGACGGCTACGACTCCGTGCTCATCACCAACAGCGAGACCGGGGTCAGCTTCCGGGTCAAGACCGTGCGCGAACCTCTGAGCAGCACCATCGAGGGGTTCTCCAAGGACAGCACGAAGATCCTGCTCAACGTGAGCAAGCCGGTCAACGGCAAGAAAGACTGGATCACCACCGGCTTCGCCATCATCCACGTGGACCGGGCCGACCTGGCCAGGAGCAAGGCGAGCGTGGTCGACGTGGACGACGCCACGCTCGGCGAAGGCGACTTCGGCTGGGACGCCGCGGGAGAGGGCGTGGTCTTCTTCCACGAGAAGATCAAGGGGCTGCGCTTCTACGACGCCGCCGGGCGGCCCACGCGCGACGTGCCGGGCGTGGGGGCGCTGGACAGCGGCACCGACCACCAGTTCTCACCCTCGGGCAGGACCTTCGTGACCGACTGCCCCGACGGTGACGACGACCACTGCCTCTGGGACACCGCGACCGGCAAGCGGGTGCGCTCGTTCTCCTCCGACTGCGACAAGGTGCTCGGCTGGTTCGACGAGACGCATCTGTTCTGCTGGGAGCAGGACAACGGCGCCGGGGACGAGATCCGGGTCGTGACCCTGGACGGCAAACTGGTGCGCAAGCTGATGGACGTCCCGAAGGACGTCGACCTCTCTCCCGGGTACGAGGTCAACCTCTCCTCCTGAACCCATCGTCACGGAGCACTAACACAACCGCCGCCGGGGTTGTCGTAGATCCACGGCATGAACACACAATGGCGCCATGCCATCCTTCACACCGCTCGTGCCCGGCGATCCTCCGGAGCTGGGCGGCCTGGAGCTTCTCGGCAGGCTGGGTGAGGGCGGACAGGGCGTCGTCTACCTCGCGAGCACACCCGCGGGCGCTCACGTGGCCGTCAAATGGCTGCGCGCGGACCAGGCGGACGACGAGCGACGCGTCCAGCGCTTCCTGCGCGAGGCGCAGGTCGCCAAGGAGGTGGCGCCCTTCTGCACCGCGGTCGTGCTCGACACGGGCGTCGCGCACGACCGGCCGTACATCGTCAGCCAGTACGTCGAAGGCCCCTCGCTGGAGCAGGTCGTCCGGGACGAGGGGCCGCTCACCGGCGCCGCGCTCGACCGGCTGGCCATCGGCACCGCCGCCGCGTTGGTCGCCATCCACGAGGGCGACGTCGTGCACCGTGACTTCAAGCCGGGCAACGTCATCATGGCCGGCGACGGGCCGCGCGTGATCGACTTCGGCATCGCGCGCACGCTGGACCCGGTGCAGATGACGAGCAGCACGCAGATCGGCACGCCGGCGTACATGAGTCCGGAGCAGGTCCTGGGCCGGCCGGTGGGGCCTGCGGCCGACATGTTCTCCTGGGCGGCCACGATCGTCTTCGCGTCCTGCGGGCGGGCGCCGTTCGGCCATGACGGGCACCACGCGGTGACCGACCGGGTGCTCAACGAGCCACCCGACCTGGGGACGCTCGACGGGCCGCTGCGCGAGGTGGCGGAGCGGTGCCTGGCCAAGGACCCGGCTGAGCGGCTGACGGCCCAGCAGGTGATCATGCGGCTGCTGCGCAGGCCGCAGGCCGGAGCCGACCCGCTGAGGGAGGAGACCTGGGAACCGCCCGAGGAGGACGCCCCCGAGCCCGTACGACCTGCCGAACGCACGCGCCGGCCCGTCACGGGCATGGTCGCCGCCGCCGTCGCGCTCGTCCTGGTGTCGGGCGCGGCCGGGGTGGCCGTGGGCAGGGCCATGGACGAGCCGAGCCCCGTCGCCGCCCGGCCCGCGACGCTGGCCCCGTCGGGCACGCCCGAACCCGTGAGGACGGAGCCACCCGGCGGCCGGATGACGCTCTACGAGAGCCCCTCCGACCCGATCAGGCTGACGGCGTACGAGGTGCAGGACAAGAAGGCCGACACCTACGTCGACTACGCCAGGCTGTCGCTGGACGGCACGTTCGAGAAGTATCCCGGCAACGCCAAGACGCTCGTCTCCCCCGACGGCCGCTATCTCGCGGAGAGGCCAAAGCTCTACACCGACGACGACTACAGCTCCGTCCTGCTCACCAACAGGGAGGCGGGCACCAGCTTCCGGGTCAGGACCGTGCGCAAGCCGCGGAGCGGCTCCCTCCAGGCCTGGTCGAGGGACGGTACCCGGATCCTGCTCACCATCACCGAGAAGGTCACGACCGGCAAGGGCGAGGAGGAATGGCCGACCGTGGGCTTCGCCGTCCTCACCGTGGACCAGAACGACCTCGCCAGGAGCTCCGTCAGCGTGATCGACGTGCCCGACGAGGCGATCCGGGAGCACGACTTCGTCTGGGGCCCCGGCGAGCGCAGCGTGGTCAGCCTCTACGGCGACGACGAGGGCCTGCGCTTCTTCGACTTCTCCGGCAGGCGCGTGCGCGACGTGCCGGACGTCGGGACGCCGCCGTTCGACGAGGCGCAGATCTTCTCCCCCTCGGGCTCGACGTTCGTGACCGACTGCCCGAGCGGCCACGACGGCGACCACTGCCTCTGGGAGTCGGCCACCGGCAAGCAGGTCCGCGCGTTCTCCTCCGACTGCGACACGGTGCTCGGCTGGTACGACGAGACGCATCTGTACTGCTGGGAGCGGGACAACGCGAGCACGACCGAGCTCCGGGTCGTGGACTTCGCGGGCAAGCTGGTGCGCAAGCTCATCGAGGTACGCCCGGGGCCCAGCGTGATCGTGCACTACACGCTCAACCCGGCCACGACCTCCTGAGGCCGGGACCCCTCCCGAGAAGCGGCGGTTACCGTGATCGAGTGCATGGAGAGAGGATCGACGGCATGGCGTGGACGATGCGCAGACCGCAGACCAAGGTGGACATCTTGCCGAAGGAACTCGGGAACTTCGCCGACGAACTGCCCCCGGCGCAGCCGGGCACGCTGTTCGTACGGGGGGCCAACGGAGGGATGCGCGTCGCGCCGGACGCCGGGTTCGACGTGGTGTTCGGGCGGTGCGAGCCGGACGTGCACATCTGCGTCGGCCCGAACGACCCGCACGTCAGTCGTCGGCACGGATACATCACCCGCGAGGACTCCGCCTGGACGTTGTACAACCTCGGCAGGCTGCCCATCCGGCTGCCGGGCTCGCGGCTGGTGCTCACCGGCCACCGGACGAGGTTGCCGGAGGCGCACACGCCGCTGTTCATCGTCGCCCCTGAGCAGGACCACCTGCTCGAGGTGCGGATCGTGAGGGGAAGGTCCGAACAGGACCGGGACAACCGCCATGACGCCGACACCTGCAACCCGCCCGGGTGGGAGCTGAGCGAGGCGGAGCGCCTGGTGCTGGTCTGCCTCGCCCAGCGTTATCTGCGGCCCGAGCCCTGGCCGCAGCCGCTGACCTGGGCTCAGGTCGCCGACGAACTCCACCGCATCCGTCCCGGCCAGGGCTGGACGGGCAAACGTGCCGCCCACATCGTCAACCAGACGCGCAAGCGGCTCAGCACCAAGGTGGCGGGGCTGCGGGAGGAGGAGATCCCGCCGCCGCTGGGCAACGCGCTCAACCACAACCTGATCACGGAGCTGCTGGCGAAGTCCACGATCGGGCCGGCCGACCTCGCCCTCCTCGACGGGCCCGACCCGACGGACGCTCCACCCGCGTAGCCGGACCCGACGCTTGCTCAGCCGGTGTAGCCGGTGATGATGCCCATGGTGAGGGCGGTGCGTTCCGGGATGTGGTCGACGATGGCGTGCTCGGAGCGGGAGTGTGAGCCGGCCCCGACGGGGCCGAGCCCGTCGAGCACGGGCCGGCCGAGCGCGGAGACGAAGTTGGCGTCGCTGGCGCCGCCCACCCCCGCCTCACGCAGGTCGAGGCCCTGCTCGATGGCGGCCTTGCAGGCCCTCGCGAACAGGTCCTCCGAGGCGGGGTTGGGCGTCATGGGAGGCCGGTTCCAGCCGCCGCCCAGTTCGATGGACACGCGCGGGTCGGGGGAGCGCAGCGCGGCGAGCGCCGCGTCCACGCGGGCCATCTCGTCGGGATGGGAGACGCGTACGTCGATGCCGCACGTGGCGCGCCCGGCGGTGACGTTGGTGCCGGTGCCGCCCTCGACGACGCCGACGTTGATGGTGGTGCCGCGCTCGGGCGCGCCCATCGCGGCGATGTCGAGGATCAGCGCGGCCAGCGCGTGCACGGCGCTGGCGCCGGCCGTGGGGTCGAGCCCGGCGTGCGCTTCGATGCCGGTGGCGGTCACCTGGAAGATGCCCACCCCCTTGCGGGAGGTCTTCACCGCCCCGTCGATCGCGCCCTCGAAGACCAGGGTGGCCAGCGCGCCGTCGCTGGCCGCCTCGATCCGTTCGCGGGAGGCCGGGCTGCCGATCTCCTCGTCGCCGTTGAACAGCAGGCGGACCGAGGGGTGCGGGAGGCCGAGCTCGCGCAGCCCGCGCACTGCCCACACGGCCTGGACCAGGCCGGTTTTCATGTCGAAGACGCCAGGCGCGCTGATGACGCCGTCGCTGACCCGCCATGGCCAGCCGGCGAGGGTGCCGGCCGGCCAGACGGTGTCGTAGTGGCCGACCAGCAGGACGTAGCCGGGGGCCGTGCCGTGGTAGGTCAGCTCCAGCACGTCGCCGTGGCGCCCGCCGTCGTGACGCTGGAGCAGGTCCGGCTTCCCGATGCGGTCGGCGGCCCAGTCGCCGATGTCGTCGAGCGCCCGGTCGAGCAGTGCCTTGTCGTCGCTCGGGCTCTCCAGCTCGACGAGCCTGCGCAGGTCGCCGAGCATGGCGGGAAGGGCCTGGTGGGTCCACACGGGAGCCGGTGTCACTGATGGTTCCTTAATCTAGAGGGAATTACCGGACGGGTACGCCCGGTCCGAGGGGAATGCCGAGGGCCCACCACAGCAGGAACAGCAGCGTCCAGGTGACGAGCATGACCAGGCACAGAGGCAGCACGAGGGCCATCAGGGTGCCGATGCCGGACGACTTGCGGTAGCGCTGGACGAATCCGAGCACCAGCACGAAGTAGGGGCTCATCGGCGACAGCGCGTTGGTGCAGGAGTCGGCGATGCGGTAGAGCGCCTGGGTGGTCTCCGCCGGGATGTCGAGCAGCATCAGCATCGGCACGAACACCGGGCCGACCAGAGCCCACTGGGCGGAGCCGCTGGTGATCAGCAGGTTGATGATCGTGACGATGAGCAGGATGCCGATGAACACGACGGGGCCGGTGATGCCGGCCGCCTTGAGCACTTCGGCGCCCTTGATCGCGATGATCGTGCCGATGTTGGTCCACGAGAAGTAGGCCAGGAACTGCGAGATGGCGAAGAACAACACGATGACCGGGGCCATCTCCCGCATGCCGTGCGCCATGAAGTCGGGCACGTCGCTGCTCTTCTTGATGGTGCCGACGATGCGGCCGTAGACGATGCCGACGACGCAGAACGCGACGCCGATCAGCAGCGCGATCGCGCCCAGCAGCGGGCCGAAGTCGAGGTCGCCGTTCTCGTCGCGCAGCGGCGAGCCCGACGGGATGATGGCCAGCGCGACCAGCGCGGCGATCACCAGCAGCGCGATGCCGGACCAGCGCAGGCCGCGCCGCTCCACGTCGGACAGCTTGAGGTCGCCCAGGTCGCCGACGTCGGCGTCGTCGTCGATCGGCATGCTCTTGGCCCGCTTGGTGAGCAGGGTCTCCGTCACCAGCGTGATGATGCCGGCGAGCACGAACGACGAGGCGAGTGAGAAGAAGTAGTTGGCGAGCGGCGTGACGTTGACGCTCTGGTCGATGGTGTGCGCGGCCTCGGTGGTGATGCCGCCCAGGATGACGTCGGTCGGGGTGACCACGGGGCTGGCGTCGAAGCCGGCCGCCACCGAGACGTACGCCACGATCACGCCGATGATCGGGTTGCGGCCCACCGCGTAGAAGGCGAGGCCGCCCAGCGGGATCAGCACGATGTACGCCGAGTCGGCGGCAGCGTGGGAGATCATGCCGGTGAAGGCGAGGGCGAAGGTCACCCAGCGCGCGGGCACGCGGGAGATGCCCCGCCGCAGCACCGCGGCCAGCAGCCCCGACTTGTCGGCCACCGCGACGCCGAGCATGACGGCGAGCACCGTGCCCAGCGCTGGGAAGGTGGCGAAGTTGTCGATGGCGTCGCCGAGCATGACCGCGAGGCCGTCGGCCGACAGCAGGTTCTGGGCGACAACGGTCTTGTTGTCGGCGGGGTTGACCGCCGAGACGTTCAGGGTGGCCAGGAGCCAGCTGAGCGCCATGAGGAAGGCGCTCAGGAAGACGAAGAGCCAGAACGGATGGGGGAGCTTGTTTCCGGCGCGCTCAATTCCATTCAGAACGCGCAGGGTCGCGCTCATCATGCGCGACTCTTTTTCCACGGTCAGGGGGGTGGACATGAAGCCAGATATTAACCGCACTCGTAACGGATGCGCAAGCGGTAAGCAGTCGTACCGAAGCGCCTCCCTGACTGTACCAGAGACAAATGGTCTTGGTGAGAGTCAATTGCATCGCCGCACGTCAGTAGGGTTTGTATCGTTCCAAAAATAGGCGTGAAGAAATGCATCGCAAATACGGTTCACTTTTCAACCGATCAGCCACCTGCTCACATAGAAAGCGGCGATCCCGATCGACGTGGAGAGCAGAAATCTCTTCGAGATCACGCCTGCCGCGAAAGTGATCGCGCCGCCGATGAGATACGGATTGGCCAGCGTCAGCTCGATGCCCTTTCCGGACGGTGTGAGAACGGCCGGGAAGACCAGCGCGGCCAGCACCGCCGGCGGCGTGTACTTCAGCAGCATCTCCACCACCGCGGGCATCTCCCGGCCGGCGAGCACCGCCAGCGGCAGATAACGGGGCAGGAAACTGCACAACCCCATACCGATGATCAGCAGCAGCATGCTCATGCCACGTTCTCCTTCTCCTTGCTCGCCTTCGGCGCGTTCTTCCGCGTCGCCAGCTCGCACCCCGCGCCGACCGCGGCCCCGACGATCGCGGCCAGCACCACCCCGAGGTTGTACGGCAGGCCGTGCGCCAGCATCACCGTCACACCGGCCGAGCCGATGGCCGCCGCCACCCGCCAGTTCGTCAGCCCGATCGCGAGCATGGCGATGAACATGGCGGTCACCGGGAAGTCCAGGCCGAGCTTCTCCACGTCGGGCACGGCAGACCCGAGCGACATGCCGATCACCGTGCACGTCATCCAGGTGACGTACAGCAGCCCCGACGCCCCCAGGAAGAACAGGTGCTTGTGGTGGGTGAGCCTGCCGTTGCGCAGGCGGTCGATCGCCACGAAGAACACCTCGTCGATCAGCCCGAACCCGAGCACCACCCGCCAGCGCTGCGGCACCTCCTTGACGTACGGGATGAGGATCGTGCTGTACAACAACATCCGCAGGCCCAGGATGAGCGTGGTCAGGATGATCGCGGGCCAGCTCGCGCCGTCAGCGATCAGGGCGAAGCCGACGAACTGCGCGGTGCCGGAGTTCACCGCCATCGCCAGCCCTAAGGTGGCGAACTCCGACAACCCGCTCGACAACCCCAGCACGCCGCCCGCGATGCCCATCGGGATCGCGGAGGCGAGGAAGGGCATCGTGCTCCTGACCCCGGCCAGGAACACCTGGCGCGGGGTGGGTGGCGGCGCCCCGGGCGGCGCCCCGGGTGGCGGCTCGGGTGGCGGCTCGGGTGGCGCCCCGGGTGGCGGGTCGGTGGCGGACATGTTCTAGAGCCCTTCCTTCCATAGCGTGCGCACCAGGGCGGCCACGGCGTCGGGCGCCGTGCGGCAGAAGTAGTGGCCGGCCGGGCCGATCTCGGCGAGCCGGATCGTGGCGGCGAAGCGGGACCACTCCGTGTGCCGCCGGGCGTACCCGGGGGTGAGGGGATCGTCGGCGGCGTACACGGTGGTGAGCGGCACGCCGAGCGGGGCCGCGCCCTGCTGTTCGAGCAGGTACGTGTTGGCGGCGCGCGAGTCGTGCCGGAACACTCCCGCCACGAACGCCGCCTGGGCGGGGTCGAGCGCGTCGAGCCCGGTGAGCCCCGTGACGTCGGCCAGCCAGGCCACGACCTCGTCGTCGGTCATCGCCTCCGCCTGCCGGACGGACTCGCGGGTGGTGCCGGCGTCGTGCAGCAGCTTGCCCGCGACGACGACGTGCCGCGGCGGGTCGCCGGCCGCCTCCATGAGGCGGGCCGTCTCGACCGCGGGCGCCGAGCCGACGCAGTGGCCCCACAGCAGCACGGGCAGGCCGACGGTGGCGCGGATCTCGTCCGCCACCAGCCGGGCCGCCTCGCGTACGGACACGAACGGCTCGTCCGGCCGCCCGGCGTCGTGGCCCGGCAGGTCGACGCCGTAGACGGCGACGCCGCCCTCGGCGAGCGCGGTGGCCAGCGGCTCGAAGTTGGCGGCGTCGCCGCCGGCGTACGGGAAGCAGACCAGCGCACACGCGGCCCGGCCGGGATCGTCCGTCAGCGGCCTGAGCAGGCGGCGGGGCCGGGGCGGGGCGTCCCGCTCGGCCTGCGCCTCGAGGTTGGCCTCGGCCACCGCGCACAGCGGCCCGAACGTCGAGTTGCGCATCAGGTCGGTGAGCGTCACCAGGCCGCCCATCTCCATGACCACCCGCATCGCCGACAGTGAGCCGCCGCCCAACTCGAAGAAGTTGTCGCCGAGCGTGATGGACTCCGCCGGCACGTCGAGCACGCCGGCCCACGCCTTGGCGATGCGCTGCTGCAGAGCGCCCTCGGGACGGCCGCCCGAGCGGGGGACGCTCCGGCCGGCGGAGCGGCGGAAGCGCCTGCGCTCCGGCTCGGGCACCAGCTCGACGCGGCCGGGCAGGCGGCGGCCGTGCAGCCCCGTGCCGACCGTGACGCTCTCGTCGCCTGCCGTGACGAGGACGGCCCTGCCCGGGGTGGCGAACGGCACCCGCAGGCCGTGCGCGTCCACGAACCGCAGGCGGGCGGGGCCGGGCAGGAGCCCCGCCACCTCGGCGGGCAGGTCCTCCGACTCCTCGGCCGCGTCCAGCGCCGCGCTCTCCTCGCCCGGCAGCAGGTCGGCCAGATGGTGCGGGGCGTCGGGGTCGGCGGTCATCGCCTCGAACGCCGCCCGGTAGTACGCGCCCATCCTGGCCACCTGCCAGGGCTCGAAGAGGTGGGCGTGGTAGTGCAGGCTCAGGCGTACCTCGTCGGTGGCGAAGTGCCGGGAGAACTCGGCCCGCACCACGAACTCGGTCTCCGAGTTGGCCCGCACGTCGAGCAGCGCGAACCCCTCACGCTCCTCCAACTGCCGCAGCAGGTAGAAGTGGGTGAAGTTGAAGGCCGTCTCGAACAGCGGGTCCTGGGTCTCCAGGTCGTGCTTCATCTGCGCCATCGGGTAGCGCCGGGCCGGCAGCAGCTCCACCTCCGACCGGTAGACCTGGCGTACGAGGCCGGCCCAGGAACCGGGCTCCATGCGGGCGCGGAACGGCACGGTGTTGAGGAACAACCCGATGGCCTCGGTGGCGCCCTCGTTCTCCGGGCGGCCGCTGTGCTCGTACCCCGTGATGACGTCGGGCTCGCCGCTGATCAGCGAGATCACCTTCACATGCGCGGCCAGCGCGACGTTTTTGACCGGCACGGACAACCGCTCGGCCAGGGCCACGATCCGGTCCGACAACCCGGCGGGCAGCTCCACCTCGTGGAAGACCACGGGGAAGACGTCCGGCGCCGCCGCGCTCCTCGTCCTCGGCAGCTCGGTGAAAACGCCGTCCGACAACACTTCCGCCCAGTGCGCGCGGTGCTCGGGGTCCGCGAGCGAGCGCCGCTCCAGCGCCACGTAGTCGCGCACGTGGTTGCCCGCCGGGGCGTCGGGCAGCGGCCGGCCCTCCAGCAGCCGGTGGTACAGGTCGAACAGCGTGGTGTGCACCAGCGTGATGCTCCAGCCGTCGAGCGCCGAGTTGTGCTGGCTCAGCGTGTACCTGAACAGGTCGTCGGCCAGCACGTGCACGTGGAGCCGCACCAGGCCGGGCTCGGCCCACACGAAGCGGTGCGCCTTCTCCCGCTCCAGCCAGTCGCGGTGCCACGCCTCCTGCTCGGACTCGGTCATGCCGCGCAGGTCGGCGACCGTCAGCGGGCTCGGCGCGTCCGCGTGCACGAGCTGCAGGGACTCGGTGTAGCCGGTGAGGTGGTAGCCGGTGCGGAAGATCGGGTGGCGGGCGGCGAGGATCCGCGCCGCCTCCTCGAACCGTTCGGCGTCGAACGTGCTCTGGATCGTGTAGCTGATGATGTCGTGGTACTCGACGGTGCCGTGCGACAGCTCGCTCTGGAAGACGAGCCCTGCCTGGAGCTGCGTCATCGGGTACGCGTCCACGACCCCGTCGGGGATCTTGGCCAGGTCCTCCGGCCTGAGCAGCTCGAACGGCCGCAGCTCCCGGTCCGTGCCGCTCCCCGTGCCGCTCCCCGTGCTCTCGCCGGCGACCTCGGCGAGGCGGGCCACCGTCGGGTTCTCGAAGAGCTGCCGGAACGTGAAGTCCAGGCCGAGCGCGCGGGCCCTGGCCAGCACGGTGACGAAGCGGATCGAGTCGCCGCCGAGCGCGAAGAAGTTGTCGTGCACGCCGACCCGTTCGGCACCGAGCACCTCGGCCCAGACGCGGGCCAGGTCGGCCTCCACGGGCGTGCGCGGCGCCTCGTACACGCTGCCCTCCGCCGGCTCGGGCAGCGCGCGGCGGTCCAGCTTGCCGTTCGGGGTGAGCGGCCAGCGTTCCAGCGTCACCAGCCGGGCGGGCACCATGTACGCCGGCAGCGACCGGCGCAGGTGCTCCTTCAGCTCGTCCTCGGGGACCGGCGCCGCCGACACCACGTAACCGCGCAGCCCGTCAGGCTCGCGGGCCACGACCACGGCGTCCCGCACCGACGGGTGCCGCCGCAGCCGCTCCTCGATCTCGCCCGGCTCGACGCGGTACCCGCGCACCTTGAGCTGGTGATCCATCCGGCCCAGGAACTCGACGGAGCCGTCGGTCCGCCGTACCGCCCGGTCCCCCGTACGGTAGACGCGTTCCTCACCCGCGTGCGGCGCGGCCGTGAACCGCTCCGCGGTCAGCTCCGGCCTGCCCAGGTAGCCGCGGGCCAGCTGCACCCCGGCGATGCACAACTCGCCCGGCACGCCGACCGGCTGCGGGCGCAACCCGGCGTCGAGCACGTGGACGCGGGTGTTGGCGACCGGCCAGCCGATCGGCACCCGGGTCTCGTCGCCCCGGCACTGGTAGTGGGTGACGTCCACCGTGGCCTCGGTGGGGCCGTACAGGTTGACCAGCCGCGCCGACGGCATGACCTCGTGGAAACGCCGCACGTGATGCGGGGCCAGCGCCTCGCCGCTGGCGAACACCTGGCGCAGCGGGCCGGGGCCCTCCTGCGCGCCCGACACGAAGTCGAGGAACGCGTCCAGCATCGGCGGCACGAAGTGCATCGTCGTGACGCCGTACCGTCGCACGGCCGCGACCAGCGCCTCGGGGTCGCGCTCCGCGCCGGGCGCGGGCAGGCACACCGCGGAGCCCGCCAGCACACCCCAGAACAGCTCCCACACCGACACGTCGAACGACGTGGGCGTCTTCTGCATGATCACGTCGGCGGCGTCGATCGGGTACGCCCGCTCCATCCAGGCGATCCGGTTGACGGCCGCCCGGTGCTCGATCTGCACGCCCTTCGGCTCGCCGGTCGAACCGGACGTGTAGATGACGTACGCCAGATCGCCGCCGTCCCCGAGTACGGGCGGCGGGCTGGAGTCCGGCGCGTACGCGGCCTCGTCCGTGAGGTCCAGCGTCGCCACCCCCGTGCCCGCGATCGCACCCGCGAGGTGCGGCTGGGTGAGCACCAGACGCGCGCCGCTGTCCCGCAGCAGGTACACGATGCGTTCCCGCGGGTTGCCCGGATCGATCGGCAGGTACGCGCCGCCCGCCCGCACCACGGCGTGGATGGCCGTGAACATCTCCGGCGACCGGTCGGCCAGCACTGCCACCAGGTCGTCCCGGCCCACACCCCGGGCCCGCAGGGTGTGCGCCAGACGGTTGACCCGCGCGCCCAGCTCGGCGTAGGTGAGCCGGAAACCGTCCCCCACCAGGGCGACGGCGTCAGGGGTCGCCGCCACCCTGCGGTCGAACAGCTCGTCCAGCCTCCCCGGCCCGTCGAAGGCGACGTCCGTGGCGTTCGCCCCGGCGCTCAGCGCGCGGTCGGCGACGGAACGCAGATCCAGCGCGCCCAGCTCCGTGTCCGGGTGAGCGCCGGCCTGGTCGAGCAGCAGCATGCAGTGGACGAGCAGGCGCCGCGCGGTGCCGGGGGTGTGGACGGCGGGCCGGTACCGCAACCGCAACGTCAGCCGGCCGGCCTGCCGCGCGAAGGAGAACACGACAGGAAACCCCGGACGCCCACCGCCCTCCGCCGCGTCGCCCGGTGAGCCGTTCGCCGCGTGATCGGCCGAGTCGTGCACCGTGTTGTCGTGCACTGTGTCGACGAGCACCGCCGCGAAGGGGTCGTCGCCGTCGTGCGGCGTGCTGCCGGAATCGCGGGCGAGCAGTTCGATCGGGTAGTCCTGGTGCTCGGCCGCCGCCCGCAACCGGGTGGCGACCTCGCCGAGCAGGCTGCGCAGCGTACGGTCGTCCCCGATGGGCAGCCGCAGCGGCAGTGTGGCGGCCAGCGGCGGGGGCCCGCCCGCGACCGGGAGCGCGGGCACGGCCAGGACGACCTCGTCCTCACCCGTGTACCGCTGGAGCAGCGCGCCGGCCGCGGCGACGAGCACCGCGTGCAGGGCGGCGTCCCGGCCTCTGGCCAGCTTGAGCAGCCGGCCCGCCAGCGAGGGATCGAGCTCGCGCGCGACCACGGCGACGCCGCCCGAGCCACGGCCGTCAGGGGCTGGGGCGGCGGCCGAGGCGTCGTCGTCCGGGGCGGCCGGCGCGCGGACACCGGGGGAGCCGGTGCCCGCCGGGACGTGGTCGGCGGGGAAGCCGGCGCGTTCGGGCAGGGCGGCCAGCTCCGTACGCCAGAACGCGCCCTCGCGGGGCCGCTGGGCGGCCGCGACCTTGAGCCTGCCCAGGCTCTCGATGGATTGCATGTGCTCCCTCACCCCTGATCAGAAGTCGAAGTCGAACGCGAGCTCGGACAGGTCATGGGGGGCGGCGGCCCGGAGCGGCTCACCGAGCGAGCCGAGCGGCGTGCCGGGGTCGGCGAGCGCGGCGTCGAGCAGCGCCAACAGCTCGTCGCGGAACAACTCCACGGTCGGACGCAGGAACAGCGCGGTGGCGTACGCCCAGCGGGCGGCGTAGTCGTCGGGCTCGACCTCGATCTGCAGGTCGAGGTCGAAGATCGTGCGTCCGGTGAGGTCGGGCCGCCAGCGCGGGCGGCCGCCGAGGAAGTCCACCCGCTGCAGCCCGGTGTCCTGAACCGCGAAGAACGTGTCGAAAAGGGGATGCCTGCCGTGTCCGGACGGCCGCCCATGGCGGGCGACGTCGAGGGTGTGGTCCTGGTGGTCGACGGCGGCCACGGCGTGCGCGGCCACGGCCCGCAGATGCTGGAGGAACGGCAGCTCGGCCGAGGGCCGCGCCCGCAGGCAGAGCGTGTTGACGAACATGCCCAGCACCCGGTCCACGCCCGGCAGGTGCCGCCCCGACGCCGCCGTGCCGACCGTCACGTCCGCGCTGCCGCTCACCCGGCCGAGGAAGGCCGTGTACGCGGCCAGCAGCACGTGGAAGGGCGTCACGGATTCGGCGCGGGCCAGCTCTCTGACCGCCTGGGCCCGGCGCGGGCCGAACCGGAACGCCAGGTGCCCGCCCTCCGTCGTGCGCACCGAAGGCCGCGTCAGGTCCGCGGGCGCATCGGCGAGCACATCGACGGGCAGGTCGAGCGGCGCGACCGGCCGTTCGAACGTCTCCTCCCAGAAGGCCCGCTGGCCGTCCGACAACGCCCGCCGTTCCGGCCCGGCCGCCCACTGGGCGTAGTCCCGGTAGCGCAGCTCCGCCGCCTCCGGCGGCCGCTCGCCCCTTACCAGCGCCGCCCATTCGCCCATGAGCAGGGTCAGGGCGTGGCCGTCGGTGAGCAGGTGGTGCACGTCGAGCGCCAGCCGGGTCCCGGCGTCGTGCCGCACCAGCGCCGCCCGCCACAGCGGCGCCCTGGCCAGGTCGAACGGGCGGACCCAGCGCCGCGCCCACGCGTCGGGGTCCTCGCCCGGCGGCAGGTCCACCGCGTCGATCGTGACGCCCCGCGGTTCGCGGACCCGCTGGTACGGGCGGCCGTCGCCGTCCACGGCGATCTCGGCGCGCAGGATCTCGTGCCGCTCCACGAGCGTGGCGAGCGCGGCCGTCAGGCGCCCCTGATCCACCGGGCCGGGCAGGTCGACGACGACGGGCAGGTTGTACTGGGTGTCGGCCGGGTCCTTGACCTGCTCGACGTGGACGCCGTGCTGCTGGGGCGACAGCGGTGTGCGCTCGGTGGCCGTACCCGGACGCGGCCCGGTGACCTGCGTACGGTCCGCCGCTCGTACGGTGTCGGCCAGCTCCGCGACCGTGCGGGCGGACAACACGGCCGACACCGGGCAGGCCACCCCGAAGCGGCGGCGTACGAGCGCGGACACCCGGGTCGCGGTCAGCGAGCTGCCGCCGAGCCGGTCGAGCGGGTCGTCGGCGCCGATCCCGCGCACGCCGAGCACGTCCTCCCAGAGCCCGGCCAGGATGCGCTCCACCTCGTCCCGAGCCGCCCGGCCGCCGGTCGCGACCTCGGGGTCGGGCAGCCCGGCCAGGTCGACCTTGCCGTTGCCGGTCAGCGGCAGTTCGGGCAGCACCACGAGGTGAGCGGGTACCAGGTGAGCGGGCAGCCTTCGCTCGATCTCCGCCCGCACGTGCTCCGCCTCGACGCGGCCTTCGACGTACGCGCACAGGTGCGGCTCGGGCGTCCCGCGCGGCACCACCGCCGCGCCGCTGACGCCCGCCACGCCCAGCAGTGCCGCTTCGACCTCGCCCGGCTCGACGCGGAAACCGCGCACCTTGACCTGGCGGTCCTCGCGGCCGAGGAAGTCGATGGAGCCGTCGGGCCGCCGGCGGGCCCGGTCGCCCGTCCGGTACAGCAGCCGCCCGGCATGGCGGACGAAGGCCCGCTCGGTGAGTTCCGGACGCCCGTGGTAACCGGTCGCCATGCCGTCGCCGCCGACGTACAGGTCTCCGGGGACGCCGGCGGGCAACGGGAGGCGGTCCTGGTTGAGCACGTACGCGGTGGTGTTGGGGACCGGGCGGCCGATGGGCACGCGCGCGCCGAACGGCCCGGCGACGGTGTGCACGGTGGAGATGACCGCGTTCTCCGTCGGCCCGTACGCGTTCACCAGCCGCAGCCCGGGACCGGCGCGCAGCACGGCCTCCGCGTGCTCGGGGGAGAGCACGTCGCCCCCGACGAGCAGGTCACGCAGTGGCCGGAACACGGCAGGGTCCTCGTCCGCCAGCCGGGAGAACAGTGCCGACGTGAACAACGCCGTGGTGATGGCGGCGTCGGCCAGCGCCCGGCGCAGCTCCCCGGCGTCGAGGAACGTCTCGCGGTCGAGGACGTGCAGGGTGCCGCCGTTGAGCAGCGCACCCCAGATCTCCCAGACGGAGGCGTCGAACCCGGTCGCCCCCACCTGCGCCATCCTGGTGGTGGCGTCCAGGCGGACGTACGCGACGCCGCGCACGAGGCGCACGACGCCCCGGTGCGGGATCATGACGCCCTTGGGGCGTCCGGTGGTGCCGGAGGTGTACATCAGGTACGCGGGTGCGGCCGCGTCGCCGGGCGCCGGGCCCACCGGCTCCGGTTCGCCCGTCCAGTCGTGGTCGCCGAGGTCGACGACCCGCGACCCGGCGGGCGTCGCGGGCGGCCGTCCCGAGGCGATGAGCAGCTCCGCGCCGCTGTCCTCGATCGTGAACGCGACGCGCTCCTGCCCGGTCGAGGGGTCGATGGGCAGGTAGCAGCCGCCCGCCTTCAGCACGGCCAGCGCCGAGACGACCAGCTCAGGGGTACGCGGCAGCAGCAGCGCGACCGGCTCGCCGGGACGCAGCCCCGCCCGGAGCAGCGAGCCCGCGAGCGACATGCTGCGGTGGTCCAGCTCGGCGTACGTGAGGATGGTGCTCCCGTGCACCACGGCCGGATGGGCGGGCGCCCGCTCGGCCTGTTCGGCGAACAGCCGCTCGATCCGCCGGTGCGCCGGGTAGCCGGTGGCGGTGTCGTTCCAGCGGCCGAGCCGGGCGTGCTCGGCGGAGGACAGCGGATCGACCTCGCGGATCGTGCGGTCCGCCGGCGTGGCCAGCACGGCGGCCAGGTGGGCCGCGTGGCGGGCGGCCATGCCCGCGTCCCCGCCGGGGGCGTACCGCAGCCGGGCGCCGCCCCCGTCCAGCGCGAGCACCAGCGGGCCCGTCGCCTGCCCGTCGCCGCGCGCCAGGACGGGCAGCGGTTCCGGACCCGGCGCGTACGGTTCGGCGGCGGCCAGCGCGCGCTTCACCTGCTCCGCGAGCGCGGCGAGCGTGCCCGCGGGGTCGATCGTGAAGCTGACCACCTCGTCCGCCCCGCCGTCGACGACGCGGAAGGCCTGGTCCCTGCGGCCCGTGTGGTGGTATAGCAGCGCCGCCCACGCCACCAGCGCGTCCGCCGCCCCGACGCCGGCGGGACCCACGACGGGGAACCCCTGCTCGCCGAGGCCCGGTTCCGCGCCGGCGGGTTCCGCGGTGGCGAGCCAGTCCAGCAGCCCGGTGCCGTCACTCATGGCCGAGCACCCGCGCAAGGCCGCGTACCGTCGGATGGAGATAGAGCTCGCGCAGCGGCAACGCGGGCAGGTCCCGTTCGCGCATGGCCGCCGCCAGCCGGATCGCCAGGAGCGAGTTGCCGCCGAGCTCGAAGAAGTTGTCGTCGTCGCCCACCGGCACGTCGAGCACCGATTCCCAGACGGCGGCGAGCATCCGGGTCAGGTCCACCGTGGCCCCCGTGGGGGCGGGCGGGGCAGGCG
>NZ_JAAAHR010000196.1:0-17291 GCF_009908215.1 Nonomuraea sp. K271
GTGGCTGGGCGAGTCTGGGGGTCACCGTGGTGGCGGCGGCCGTCGCGCTGGCCGTGGGCGTCGCCGTGGTGACCCTGGTGGACCGGCCGGACCCCGCGGCCGTCGCCGTCCTGCTGCGGCGCACACGCGGGTGATCGGCGGGGGCATGGTGTGATGAGGGCCTGTGGGGGACGTCGTCCCTGCATGCGGGGGACGGGGCATGAGGGCCCCGACGCGGTGTGCGGGGGCCTGATGCCGTGGTCTGCCACTGGTGTGGCGACAGGGTCGCGGGCTCGGTTTCCCGCTCCTGGAACTTTCCGGCGGCTTGAGGCGAAAGGAGAACGTTGTGCGGGTGGCGTTCGTGCTGGGCACCACGTCGGGAGGCACCGGGCGATATGTGCGCATGCTGGTGGAGGGGCTGGTGCGTCGGGGGCACCAGGTGCTCGTGCTGGGGCCCCGCAGCGTGGAGGAGTGGTTCTCGTACACGGAGGCCGGTGCGCGTTTCGTGGGGGTCGCCATCGCCGATCGACCGCATCCCGTCAACGACCTGCGCGCGGTGCTGGCCGTCAGGCGGCTGACGCGCGAGGCGGACGTGGTGCACGCCCACGGGCTGCGGGCCGGGGCGCTCTCCGCCCTAGCCAGGCCTGGCGCACTGGTCAGGCGAGGCACTCGCCCGGCGGCAGTGACGGATCCCGGCCGCCCGGGGACCGGAGGGCCGGCGGAAGCCGGTGGACGTGGGCCGAGCGCGCCCGGGCTGGTGGTGACGCTGCACAACGCGCTGACCGCGGGTGGGTTCGTCGGTGTCGTCTACGGGGTGCTGGAGCGGCTCGTCGCCAGAGGCGCCGGGCGTGTGCTCGTGGTGTCGCCCGACCTCGGTGCGCGGATGACGCGGCTTGGTGCGAGGGACGTACGGGCCGCGGTGGTGCCCGCGCCCGTGCCGCGACCGGCCAAGCGCACACCCCAGGAGGTCAGGGACGAACTCGACGCCGGCGAGCGGCCCATCCTGCTGACCGTGGCCAGACTCGCCCAGCAGAAGGGCCTCGAGACGCTACTCGACGTCGCGGCCGGCCCGTGGGAGGAGGGGCGTGCGCCCGGGACCGGGCGCGGATCCGGCCTTGGAGGAAGCTACCGGCCTGAGGTCATGTCCGGGGCCGGGACCGGCGGCTCGGCGGGCGGCGCCGGGGGAGCGCCGCTGTTCGTGGTCGCGGGGGACGGGCCACTGCGCGCGCGGTTGCAGCGCAGGATCGACGACGAACGTCTTCCCGTGAAGCTGCTGGGGCACCGGGACGACGTGCCGGACCTGTTGCACGCCGCCGTCGCCCTGGTGATGCCGAGCCGCTGGGAGGGGCAGCCGCTGACCCTGCGGGAGGCGTTGATGACCGGAACACCGGCGATCGCGTCGAAGGTAGGTGGGATTCCAGAAATCCTGGGCCAGGCCGGGTTCCTGGTCCCCTATGGGGACGTGGAGGGGCTGCGGAGAGCTGTACGGGAGCTGCTCGCGGAAGGGGGAACTGCGCGGACGCTGGCCGCGGAGGCCGAGCGGCGGGGGCGGGAGATGCCCGGCGATGACGACGCCGTGCGGCACGTGCTGGCCGTCTACGGCGAGGATGGGCCAACCGGCGATTAGGTGGGCTCAGGGCGTTCTCGTATACTGCGTGGGTTAGGGAGGGGAGTATCCCTTCGCGACAGCCTCGTCATCACGGTGCAGCCCCGATCCATGGGGCCCCCGGGGCTGCCGGTCCGCAGGTCGACGCGGGCGGGAGAGACCTCCGGCAATGATTGCTGTGTGCCGGAGGGTTGACTTGAGCGTACCCGTGTGGGCCTGGATCGCCGTGATCGGCGGTCTTCTTGTTGTATTGGCCATTGACCTGTGGATCGTCGACCGCGGCGAAGCCCGCGAGTTCTCCATGCGGCAGGCCGGTTATTGGGTGACATTCTATGTCGCGCTGGCCGCCGCGTTCGGTGTCGTGTTGTGGACGACGTACGGCGGTGCCAAGGCGGGCGAGTTCTTCGCCGGCTACATCACCGAATACAGCTTGAGCGTCGACAATCTTTTCGTCTTCTTCATCATCATGGGCAGGTTCGCCGTCCCGCGGGCCTACCAGCACAAGGTGCTGCTCGTCGGCATCCTGCTCGCGCTCGTCATGCGCGGCATCTTCATCGCGCTCGGCGCCGCCGCGCTGCAGCGTTTCAGCTGGCTCTTCTATGTTTTCGGCGCCTTCCTCGTCTACACCGCGGTC
This sequence comes from Nonomuraea sp. K271, assembly GCF_009908215.1. Lineage (NCBI taxonomy): Bacteria > Bacillati > Actinomycetota > Actinomycetes > Streptosporangiales > Streptosporangiaceae > Nonomuraea > Nonomuraea sp. K271. Next base: position 2,220 of record NZ_JAAAHR010000196.1, read on the forward strand.
AACCTCGTGCGCGACCACCTGCGGGGCAAGGAGGAGGAGGTCAACGAGAACGTCCTGCTCCGGTGGGTGCGCCGGACGTTCCCCACCACCGAGGGGTACGTCGGCTCGAAGGTCACGGTCAAGATCGACGGCAGGCGCATGGTGACGCCGATGCTCATCGTGATGGTCGCGATCGGGAGCACCGACCTGTTGTTCGCGCTCGACTCGATCCCCGCCATCTTCGGGCTCACCAAGGATCCGTTCATCGTCTTCACGGCCAACGCGTTCGCGCTGATGGGGCTGCGTCAGCTGTACTTCCTCCTGGGCGGGCTTCTGCAGCGGCTCGTCTACATCAGTTATGGTTTGGCGTTCATCCTCGGGTTCATCGGGGTTAAGCTGGTTATGGAGGCCTTGCATGCCAGCCATGTCTCCTGGGCGCCCGAAATTCCTATCTGGGTGTCGCTCTCGATCATCGGCGCCACTATGGTCATCACCACCGTGGCGAGCCTGGTCAAGGCCCGCATAGACACGCGCAGTGGCGAGGCGGCTCATTCAGAGCAGGTCTAGCTGTTGGGCTTCGTGGCGCTTTGCTTGCGTAGTTGCGCTGTGTCATAGTTGCTATTTTTGTAACATCACAGCAAAGCGCCCAGTCCAGTCCACCACCAAAGGTTGTACGTGTCCGATTCTGCCAAGCCGAGCCGCGCAAACCCTGTCAGGCTCGCACGCGGGGTCTCCCCGTGGCTTTTCCCCACGGCGGCCGCGGCGGCCGCCACCGCGCTGTTGACGCGCAGGGACCGGCGATGGGCGTTCGCGGCGGTGCCGCTGGGCGCGCTCACCGGTGGCATGCTCTGGTTCTTCCGCGACCCCGACCGTACGCCGGGACAGGGCCGTGTCCTGTCACCCGCCGACGGCGTGGTGCAGAGCATCGACCCGTGGCCGGACGGCCGCACCCGGGTCGCGATCTTCATGAGCCCGCTGAACGTACACGTCAATCGGGCCCCCCTTGCGGGAAATGTCGCATCCGTGCAGCATGTGCCAGGTGGGTTCCTGCCGGCGTTCAACAAGGACAGCGATCAGAACGAGCGCGTGGTGTGGCATTTCGAGACCGCGCTGGGCGACATCGAGATGGTGCAGATCGCGGGCGCGGTGGCGCGCAGGATCGTGCCGTACCTGAGCGCGGGCGCGAAGGTCACGCCGGGCGAGCGGATCGGGCTCATCCGGTTCGGTTCGCGAGTCGACATCTACCTTCCCGAAGGGATCGCTCCCGCGGTGTCCGTGGGGGAGAAGACAGTGGCGGGGGTGACCGGAATTGACCGCGGCTGACGCCGGTAGTTGGCAGGCGGATGAGGAAGAGCCTCGTGGCCCCGTCGGCAAGGCGTTCCGCCTGTCCGCCGCCGACTCCCTTTCGCTGGGCAACGCGGTTTGCGGGTTCATGGCCGTGTGTGTCCTGGCGTACTCCGCGATTATGCAACTGCAGATGGCCGGCGGTCCGTTCGTCCCCAATCCGAGCTATTTCGCCACCGCCATCGTGCTGCTGCTCATCGGGGCCACATGTGACCTGTTCGACGGCCTCGTCGCGCGGCGGTTCCGCGCCTCGGCGATGGGCGCCGAGCTCGACAACCTGGCCGATGTGATCAGCTTCGGGTTCGCGCCCGCGTTCATGGTCGTGATCTGGGGCGGGTTCACCAATCAGGTGCCGTTCACCGCGGTGCTGGTCGCGGCGGCGTCCGTGCTGGTCGCGGGGGTCGTGAGGTTGGCCAGGTTCGCCTGCGTCAAGACCAAGAGCGGCGACTTCATGGGCCTGCCCATCCCGATGGGCGCCATGACGGTGATCTCGATCGTGCTGCTGTTCCAGCCGAGCGTCTATTCGCTGCTCGGTGTGCTCGGCGTGGCGTGGCTGATGGTCAGCCGGATCGAATATCCCAAGCCGAAGGGCCAGCTCGCGGCGGTCGTGCTCGGATGGATCATGGTAAACGTGGCCTTCCTCACGTTCTGGGTGGCCTGGCCCGAAGGCGGCGACCTGCCGATCAAGATCGGTGCGAGCATGCAGATCGCGCTGGTGGCGGCGATCCCGCTCCGGATGCTCTTCTACAAGCGTGAACTCCGTAAAGAAGCCGAGCGCATCGGCAACTGAGGGGATTTCCCGCCCGTCTTCCGCTTCGATGGATATCATGCCGGCTCAGCCACGCGAGCACACGCGCACCTACTTCCTCGGCAAGCTGGCCGAGGAACTGGAGCAGCGCGGGCTCACCGTCACCCTGCGGTCGCACCCGCCGGCGTTGCGGATCAACGATCCCGACACGGTGCTGCTGGCCGAGACCGTCGACTGCGTTCCCCTCTCGGAGGGCTGGTTCTACCGCTGGTCGTGGGGCGAGCTCGTCGGCCTGACCGACGATCCCGCCCTCGCGGCCGAGCGCATCGTGCACGTCCTCGCCGCTCGGCAGTGACCCCGTCCGTCGGCACGGCTACCAGCCGCGGGCCTTCCACTCGGGCAGCGCGGGGCGCTCGGCCCTGAGCGTCGTGTCCTTGCCGTGGCCCGGGTAGACCCACGTCTCGTCGGGGAGCCGGTCGAACACGCGCTCCACCACGTCGTTGTAGAGCTGGGTGAAACGCTCGGGGTCCTGCCAGGTGTTGCCGACGCCGCCGGGGAACAGGGAATCGCCCGTGAAGAGGTGATGGCCCGCCTCGCCGCCGTCGTAGAGCAGCGCGATCGACCCCGGCGTGTGACCCCGCAGGTGGATGAACTCCAGGCTGACCGCGCCGACGGCGATCGTGTCGCCGTGCTCGACCGTGCGGTCGACCGGCACGGGCAGCGCGGGCGCGTCGAGCGGATGGGCGACCACCTGAGCTCCCGTCACCTTGATCACCTGCTCCAGCGCCTGCCAGTGGTCGGGGTGCTGGTGCGTGGTGACGACCGCGCGGATCGGCTGGTCGGCGATCAGCGCGAGCAGGCGGTCGGAGTCGGCGGCCGCGTCGATGAGCAGACCCTCACCCGTTTCCGTGCAGCGCAGCAGATAGGCGTTGTTGTCATAAGGGCCGACGGCGAGCTTGGAGATCGTGAGCGCGGGCAGCTCTCGCACGTCGGCGGGGCCGCCGACCTGGACGTCACCTGTGTAGGTCATGGGTAGTCCTCCGGAGGCGTCGCGGGCAGATCAGCGGGGGCCGTCGCCGACGGCCACGGTGGTGGCGCCGGAAGCGCCGCCGGTGACGGTGTCGGCAACCGCCCCATCGGCACCAGCGTAACGCCCTCGCCGCGCGACCTTCCTGTGAGCCAGCACAACATGGCCGCAGGGGCTCCTTCGACGGCGGGGCCGGAGCCGAGCCGGGGCCAACGGGCGACGATCCCGCCGTCCGGATTCGTGAGGACGACTTCGCTCACCGTGCCGCCGTCGCGGGGCAGGCACGCCCGGCAGTCGTGGAGCTCGCGGGTGACGAACTGCTCCGGCCAGTCCGCGGGACCGTACCCGGCGTCGAGGTCCACGTGGTGGAACCCGATCTCGCGCATGCGGCGTACCAGGAGGTACCAGGCGGGATGGGGAGGCGGGCGCATGCCCTCCACCTGCGCGGACCAGCACTCGGCGGGCATGTCACGGATCGCGGCGGCCACGCGGGCCGAGCCCTCCTCGATGTCGGCCAGGTGGCGGGTGGCCGGGTGGGCGGCCCCGGCCTCGATGGCCGCGGCCCTTGCCGGCAAAGAGGTGTACTGCGGGGTGCGTACGCCGGTCCTGGCCCAGGTCAGGAGGTTGAGGTGGGAAGCGGCGTTCTGGGCGACGTGGGCGAGTACGTGGCCTCTGGTCCAGCCGGGTAGAAGCGAGGGGGCGGCCAGGTCGGCGTCGCTGAGCGAGGCGGCCGTGGCCAGCAACCGGTCGGTCTCGGCGGAGAGTTCGGCCTGGAGCGCGGGTAGAACCACCATGTCTGGATATTTCATCATTTTTGAGTGTCTCCATCAGATCGGGGATGAAAGCTGCAGGTCAGGAAGTTGACGGGTGAAGGGCCCCTGCGAGGTGGGAGATGGCCGTAACCTGTGAAGGACGCGTTTCGGGGGCCGGTCACTCGTACGTGAGTGCGCGCCGCCGAAATTGTCGGAGCCCCCGTCTACCATCCCCCGTGGACCTATCCGCCTTTCGACCTCCGGGATCATCGTGGCAGACCGCCTGATCGTGCGTGGTGCACGAGAACACAACCTCAAGGACGTCTCGCTCGACCTGCCGCGAGACTCGCTGATCGTCTTCACCGGCCTGTCCGGGTCCGGGAAGTCGAGTCTGGCCTTTGACACCATCTTCGCCGAAGGCCAGCGGCGCTATGTCGAGTCGTTGTCGGCGTACGCCCGCCAGTTCCTCGGTCAGATGGACAAGCCCGACGTCGACTTCATCGAGGGCCTGTCGCCGGCGGTGTCGATCGACCAGAAGGCGACCAGCAAGAACCCCCGCTCGACGGTCGGCACGATCACCGAGGTCTACGACTACCTGCGGCTGCTGTGGGCGCGCATCGGCAAGCCGCACTGCCCGGTGTGCGCCCGCCCGATCGCCAGGCAGACCCCGCAGCAGATCGTCGACCGCGTGATGGACCTCGACGAGGGCACCCGCTTCCAGGTGCTCGCCCCGGTCATCAGGGGCCGCAAGGGTGAATACGCCGAGTTGTTCCGCGAGCTGCAGACCAAGGGTTTCGCCAGGGCCAGGGTCGACGGCACCGTGGTGCGCCTGGAGGAGCCGCCGACGCTGAAGAAGTACGAGAAGCATGACATCGAGGTCATCGTCGACCGCCTCTCGGTCAAGGAGACGGCCCGGCGCAGGCTGACCGACTCGGTCGAGACGGCGTTGCAGTTGTCCGGCGGCACGATCACGCTCGAGTTCGTCGATCTGCCCGAGGCCGACCCCAACCGTGAGCGCTTCTACTCCGAGCACCTCTACTGCCCCTATGACGACCTGTCGTTCGAGGAACTGGAGCCGCGCTCGTTCTCGTTCAACTCACCGTTCGGGGCCTGCCCCGAGTGCACAGGCCTGGGCACCAAGATGGAGGTCGACCCCGACCTGGTGGTGCCCGATCCCGAGCGCACGCTGCGCGACGGCGCGCTGCACCCGTGGTCCGGCGGCCACACCAGCGAATACTTCAGCAGGCTGGTCGAGGCGCTCGGCCACACGGTCGGGTTCACCCTCGACACGACGTGGGAGAAGCTGCCGAAGAAGGCGCAGAAATCGCTGCTGTACGGCCATGACGAGCAGGTGCACGTCCGCTACAGCAACCGCTACGGCAGGCAGCGCTCTTACTACACGACCTACGACGGCGTCATCCCCTGGGTGCAGCGCAGGCACGCCGAGGCGGAGAGCGACGCGACGCGCGAGCGTTTCGAAGGCTACATGCGGGAGATCCCGTGCCCCGCCTGTAAGGGGGCCAGGCTCAAGCCGGTGACCCTCGCCGTGACGGTCGCGGGCAGGTCGATCGCCGAGGTGGCGGCCATGTCGATCGGCGAGTGCGCGAAGTTCCTCGCCGCGCTCAAGCTGTCCGACCGCGACATGCAGATCGCCGAGCGCGTGGTCAAGGAGATCAATGCGCGCATGGGCTTCCTGCTCGACGTCGGCCTCGACTACCTCACCATGAACCGCGCCGCCGCGACCCTCGCGGGCGGCGAGGCCCAGCGCATCAGGCTGGCCACGCAGATCGGCTCCGGCCTGGTCGGCGTCCTCTACGTGCTCGACGAGCCGTCCATCGGCCTGCACCAGCGTGACAACATGCGCCTGCTCGACACGCTGGTCAGGCTGCGCGACATGGGCAACACGCTGATCGTCGTCGAGCACGACGAGGACACGATAGCGGCGGCCGACTGGGTCGTCGACATCGGGCCGGGCGCCGGCGAGCACGGTGGCCAGGTGGTCGTCTCCGGCACGGTGCAGGACCTGCTCACCAGTGAGGAGTCGCTCACCGGGCAATACCTGTCGGGCCGTAGGAGCATCCCGATCCCGGCCAAGCGCCGAAAGCGCGACAAGAAGCGGCAGATCACCGTCAAAGGTGCACGCGAGCACAACCTGCAGGGCGTCGACATCGAGTTCCCGCTGGGCGTGTTCACGGCGGTGACCGGCGTGTCCGGCTCAGGCAAGTCGACGCTGGTCAACGACATCCTCTACAACGCGCTGGCCAAGGAGCTCAACGGCGCCCGCACGGTGCCGGGGCGGCACTCGCGCATCAACGGCATGGACCAGGTCGACAAGGTCGTCCACGTCGACCAGTCGCCGATCGGGCGCACGCCGCGCTCCAACCCCGCCACCTACACCGGCGTGTTCGACCACGTGCGCAAGTTGTTCGCTGCCACGTCCGAGGCCAAGGTGCGCGGCTACCAGCCAGGGCGCTTCAGCTTCAACGTCAAGGGCGGCCGCTGCGAGGCGTGCTCGGGCGACGGCACCATCAAGATCGAGATGAACTTCCTGCCCGACGTCTACGTCCCCTGCGAGGTCTGCCACGGAGCCCGCTACAACCGGGAGACGCTGGAGGTCCACTACAAGGGCAAGACGATCGCCGAGGTGCTCGACATGCCGATCGAGGAGGCCCTCGGCTTCTTCGACGCGATCCCCGCGATCAAACGCCACCTGCAGACGCTCAACGATGTGGGTCTGGGCTACGTACGCCTGGGGCAGCCGGCCACCACCCTGTCCGGCGGCGAGGCGCAACGGGTCAAGCTCGCCTCCGAGCTGCAGCGCAGGCAGACCGGCCGGACCATCTACGTGCTCGACGAGCCGACCACCGGCCTGCACTTCGAGGACATCCGGCGGCTGCTCGGCGTGCTCGGTCGGCTGGTCGACGGCGGCAACACGGTGATCGTCATCGAGCACAACCTCGACGTCATCAAGACCGCCGACTGGATCATCGACATGGGGCCGGAAGGCGGGTCGCGCGGCGGCACGCTCGTCGCCAGCGGCACGCCGGAGGAGGTCGCGCTGGTGGACGAGAGCCACACAGGGCGGTTCCTGCGCAAGATTCTGGAGTTCTGACCTCCGTACGAGCCGCGCGTCCCCATCGCCGGGCGGCGACAGGGCGCGTGGCTACCACCGGGAGTGCTGGATGCCACGTTCCCAGGGTGGGCAGTGCGTCGGCGGTTCGTCGGCTTGGTGATGGTTTCGTGGTTCACGGGCCGGTTTGTGACGCACGTTGGCGATATGTGGGGCGTGCGAGTGATGGGCTGTGGACGATGGACCGGTGGTAGTCGCGGCCCAGCGCGCGCCTCGCCGCCGCCGAACGTCGTCTCGGACTGCGGCGTGAACAGGGCGACCATCGCCACCCCATGGAGACGGTCGTGATGATGGAGATGGTCAGGCGAAGCTGCGCACCGTCCACCTGCGGTGATCGACGAATGTGCGTTGCCTGGCCTGGTCATCCGTCGTCCGGCGGACGTGCCTCCAACCAGAGCAGCGCCGGCAGCACGTTGCTGACCATGGTCACCGGACCCCACGGGGTGGCCACCGCGATCACCAAGTCCATCGCCCCGCTGGGAAGACAACCGCCGAAGACGTACACGTGGCGGATCCAGCGGCGCGCTCACGGATGCGCACGGAACCGGCGCCAGACCTGCAGGCAGCACGTGCATCGCCACGGAGCCGAACACGACGTGTGACGACAGGGCCATGAGATGCGGCGGGAAGGAGACCGGGGCGGGAACGCGTGACCGGCCTGTGGCCCAGCGACGGTACGGCGGACGGGAGAACGCCAGGAACGCCGCCACCAGCGGCGCTACCCAGGGGACGTAGCCACCAGCGGGGTTCGGCGGCCGCAGCGGGGACTGTGTCACGGAAAGAGCCACGGCCGTAGGTTCGGCACCGCCGCGGACGGCGTGCCTGCCACCCGCTGACCGGACCGAGGGGGTGGGCCCATAAAGTTGATTATCGACAGCGGCCTGACCTGCAGGGGGTCAGTGGCGACGCGAAGGGTCGGCAGGACAATGACGGTTACGGAGTCAGGCGGAGCCATGCCCGAAAACGGTCACGAGCCGGAGCCCGGGCACCGGTGTGCGCCGGCGGCCGGGCGGACGCAGGAGGCGGCGGCGGGGCGTAGGCGCGTGCCGGGGGTCCGTGGGCCGGCGCGGCGTGAGGTGCTGGGAGCGGCCGGGGCGGCGGCGTGCGGGCTGGCGCTCGCCGGATGCGGGGCGGGTGACGCCGAGGCCAAGCCGACCCTGAAGGGCAAGGTCCTCGCCAAGACGGCCGACGTGCCCGTGGGCGGTGGCACCATGAACGAGGACCTGAAGATCGTGGTCACACAGCCGGAGCAGGGCGTCTACAAGGCGTTCAGCTCGCTCTGCACCCACAAGGGCTGCGTCGTCAGCACGCCCGAGAACAACGTCATCACGTGCGCCTGCCACGGCAGTGAGTTCGCCGCCGACAGCGGTAAGGCGACCAAGGGCCCCGCCACCGGCGCGCTGGCGGCGTACCAGGTCAAGGTGGAGGGCGACGGCATCGTGGTCGCCTGACGCGGTGCCGGACGAAGTGTGGTGAACGAGTAAATGTGCGTAGTCACCGGGGATTGGGCTCAGGCACGCTGAACCGGCGCGAGGGCGCTGCCGTACCTGAGAGTGGAACCAACCTGGGAGGACGCACCATGACGGAGACCACACGCCGGAATGTGGTACTCGGCGCTGGAGGCGCCGGGCTCGCGGCGATTCTGACGGCGTGCGCTAGCTACGGTTCACCGGCGACGGAGGCGGAGGTCGAGCCACCGGCGGAGGAGCCGTCGTCTGAGGCGCCGGAGAAGAAGGCGGCGGCCGGCGGAGGCAAGGCCCTGGCCGGCACCAGCGACATCCCCGAAGGCGGCGGGAAGGTCTTCGAGAACGAGAAGGTCGTCGTCACGCAGCCGACCGCGGGCGACTTCAAGGCGTTCAGCGCGGTGTGCACCCACGCCGGGTGCACCGTCGCCACGGTTTCGAACAACACGATCAACTGCCCGTGCCACGGCAGCAAGTTCAGCATCGAGGACGGCTCGGTGGCGGACGGGCCGGCCGGCGGGCCGCTGGAGGAAAAGAAGATCAGCGTGGACGGCGGTAAGATCAGACTCGCCTAAACCTTGTCTCATGATTTTCTCACCTAGGTGCGTTTGGGTGAGGCGCATGGGAAACGACCTTCAGAGCCGCCGGGCGGTGATCGCGGGTGTCGGGGCGAGTGGCCTGGCGCTGGCCGTCACCGCGTGTGGCGGCGGCACCGACACCGCACAGGACGCCGGCACGACCGCAGAGTCGAGCGCACCGGAGTCCAGCGCACCGCAGGCCGATGGTGCGCTGGCCAAGACCGCTGACGTCCCCGTCGGCGGCGGCACGATACTCGCAGACCAGAAGATCGTGATCACGCAGCCAACCGAAGGGGATTTCAAGGCGTTCAGCGCGCTCTGCACGCATAAGGGTTGCCCGGTCGACAGCGTCGAGGGCGGTTCGATCGTCTGCCCGTGCCACGGCAGCAAGTTCGCGATCGCCGACGGCGCGGTGACCGACGGCCCTGCCGACAAGCCGCTGGCCGCGCAGGCGATCAAGGTTGACGGCGACCAGATCACCCTGGCCTAACGGGCGCGGCCGGCCGCGCTGCGGCGCGGGGCCCGGGGCGCGGCGGTTCGCGGTGCGGGGCCCGAGGCGCGGCGGGTCACGGCGCGGGGCCCGGGGCAGGGCCCGGGGCGCGCGGGCCGGGCAACCCTGTCGGTAGGGGCTACTAGTCTTTGAACCGTGGCGAGATCAGCGGGCAGCCCTTTGAGTTTCCGGCCCAAACCAGGCGCGATCCCCGATGCCCCGGGGGTCTACCGGTTCAGGGACGCGCACGGCCGGGTGATCTATGTCGGCAAGGCCAAGAGCCTGCGCCAGCGGCTCAACTCCTATTTCGCCGACTTCTCCGCGCTGCACCCGCGCACCCAGTCGATGCTGACCACGGCGGCCGACGTCGACTGGACGGTGGTGGGCACCGAGGTCGAGGCGCTGCAGCTCGAATACTCCTGGATCAAGGAGTTCGACCCGCGCTTCAACGTCAAATACCGTGACGACAAGTCCTACCCCTACCTCGCGGTCACCATGGCCGACGAATTCCCGCGCGTGCAGGTCATGCGGGGGGCCAAGCGCAAGGGCACACGCTACTTCGGCCCCTACTCCCACGCGTGGGCCATCCGCGAGACGGTCGACCTGCTGCTGCGGGTCTTCCCCGTGCGCACGTGCAGCGCGGGGGTGTTCAAGCGGGCGGGGCAGATCGGCCGGCCGTGCCTGCTCGGCTACATCGACAAGTGCTCGGCGCCGTGCGTCGGCCGGGTGACCCCTGATGAGCACCGCGAGCTCGCCGAGGACTTCTGCGACTTCATGGCGGGCAACACCAGCCGTTTCATCAAGCGGCTGGAGAAGCAGATGCGCGAGGCGGCCGCCGACCAGGAATACGAGCGTGCCGCACGGCTGCGCGACGACATCCAGGCGCTCCAGCGCGCCCTGGAGAAGCAGGCGGTCGTGCTCGGCGAGGGCACCGACGCCGACGTGATCGCGCTCGCGGAAGACCCGCTCGAAGCCGCCGTGCAAGTCTTCTACGTGCGTGGCGGCCGCATCCGCGGTCAACGCGGCTGGGTGATCGACAAGGTCGAGGAGATCACGCCGGGCGAGCTGGTGGAGCAGTTCCTGCTGCAGATGTACGCTGAGGCGAGCCCCGACGCGATGCCCCGCGAAGTGCTCGTGCCCGCTCTGCCGCCCGACCACGAGGCGGTCGCCGAGCTGCTGACCGAGCAGCGGCGTGCCCGCGTCGAGGTGCGCGTGCCCCAGCGCGGCGACAAGAGGTCGCTGATGGAGACGGTCGAGCGCAACGCCAAGGAGTCGCTGGCCCAGCACAAGGTCCGCAGGGCCGGCGATCTCACCACGCGCAGCAAGGCCCTGCAGGAGATCGCCGACGCGCTCGACCTCGACCAGGCGCCGCTGCGGATCGAGTGCTACGACGTCTCCCACCTCCAGGGCGAGAACGTCGTGGCGTCGATGGTGGTGTTCGAGGACGGCCTGGCGCGCAAGAGCGAATATCGCCGCTTCGCCGTCAAGACGAAGGAGGGCGACGTCGCCTCGATCCACGAGGTGATCACGCGACGCTTCCGCCGCTACCTCGAAGAACGCTCCGCCACCGGCGAACTGGCCCCCGACGCCGACGCCGACGCCGAGGAGGGCCACGGCCCGATCGACCCCGAGACGGGCAAGCCACGCAAGTTCGCCTATCCGCCCAACCTGGTGGTCGTCGACGGCGCGGGGCCCCAGGCGGCCGCCGCGCAGCGGGCGCTCGACGAGCTCGGCATCGACGACGTGGCCGTGTGCGGCCTGGCCAAGCGGCTGGAGGAGGTCTGGCTGCCCGGCGATGACCAGCCGGTGATCATGCCGCGTACGAGTGAGGGCCTATATCTGTTGCAGCGCGTGCGTGACGAGGCACATCGCTTCGCCATCACCTACCATCGTTCCAAGAGGTCCAAGACGGTGAAGGAGAGCGCGCTCGACGGCGTTCCGGGTCTCGGGCCGGCGCGCAGGCAGGCGCTTCTCAGGCACTTCGGCTCCGTGAAGAAGCTCCGCGCGGCCACGGCCGCCGAGATCTGCGAGGTTCCCGGCATCGGCCCGTCCATCGCCGAGGTGATCGTGTCGATGCTGAAGGGAGATGCGCCTTGATCCCGCCAGGATGCCATGACGTCCTCGCCGCCGGCCGCCCGCGCGCCCGCCTCCGCTATGGTGATGAGGCCGGGAGGGCCGCTGACATGGACATTCGCAAGGCCGAGCCGGCGGACGGAGTGAGAAAATGAGCACCGAGCCGGCGTTCGTCATCGTCACCGGCATGTCGGGGGCGGGGCGCAGCACGGCGGCCAAGGCCCTTGAGGACCTGGGCTGGTTCGTCATCGACAACCTGCCGCCCGGGTTGCTGTTCGCGATGGCCGAGGAGGCGGGCAAGGTCAAGCTCGCCGCCGACAAGGTGGCGGCCGTCGTCGACGTGCGCAGCCTGGCTTTCACCACCGACCTCAACGCCGCCATCGAGGAGCTCGAAGGGCGCGGCGTACGCGTGCGGGTGGTGTTCCTGGAGGCCAGCGACGAAGAGCTGGTGCGCCGCTTCGAGAACGTCCGCAGGCCGCACCCGCTGCAGGGCGAGGGGCGCCTGGTCGACGGCATCACCAGGGAGCGGGGCATCCTGCGCGAGGTCAGGGCCAACGCCGATCTCGTGATCGACACCTCGGCGCACAATGTGCACGAGCTGCGTCACAAGATCGTCGCCTTCTTCGGCGGGGACGACCGGCCGGGGCTGCGGGTCAACGTCGTGTCGTTCGGGTTCAAGTACGGGCTCCCGGTCGACGCCGACCTCGTGGTCGACTGCCGTTTCCTGCCCAACCCGCACTGGGTTCCCGACCTGCGGCCGATGAACGGGCTCGACACCCCGGTCCGCGACTACGTGCTCGGGCAGCCAGGGGCCAAGGAGTTCCTCGACGCCTACGAGGAGGTCCTGCAGGTGGTCGCCGCAGGCTACGCGCGCGAGGGCAAGAGCTATGCCACGCTCGCGGTGGGGTGCACGGGCGGCAAACACCGCAGTGTGGCCATGGCCGAGCAGGTCGCCGCCCGCCTGCGTGACCGCGGGATGGAGGTCCAGGTGAGCCACCGGGATGTGGGGCGGGAGTGACCGATGAGGGCGTCCAAGCCGCCTTGCCGCATCCGGCAGCCGGCGGGGCGCAGGCCGGCGGTTCCGGGCCGAAAGTGGTGGCGCTCGGAGGCGGGCACGGGCTCTACGCCTCCCTGTCGGCCTTACGGATGGTCACCGACCGGCTGACCGCCGTGGTGACCGTCGCCGACGACGGCGGATCCAGCGGCAGGCTGCGCCGTGAGCTCGGCGTGCTGCCGCCCGGCGACCTGCGGATGGCGCTGGCCGCCCTGTGCGGCGACGACGAGTGGGGCAGCACGTGGAGCGAGGTCGTGCAGCACCGCTTCCGCAGCGAGGGCGAGCTGCACGGGCACGCCGTGGGCAACCTGCTGATCGTCGCGCTGTGGGAATTGCTCGGCGACTCCGTGGCCGGGCTTGAATGGGTCGGACGGCTGCTCGGGGCGCACGGCAGGGTGCTGCCGATGGCGTCGGTGCCGCTCGACATCGTGGCCGAGGTGGAGCTGGACGGCGTCATCTCGACCGTACGCGGGCAGGTGGCGTGCGCGCTGACGCCCGGCAGGGTGCAGGCGATCTCGCTGGTGCCCGAGGACCCGCCGGCGCGGCCCGAGGCGGTCGCGGCCGTGCTCGACGCCGACTGGGTGGTGTTCGGGCCCGGATCGTGGTTCACCAGCGTGCTGCCGCACCTCAAGGTGCCCGCACTGGCCAGGGCGCTGCACGCGACCAGGGCCAGGCGGCTCGTCACCCTCAACCTTGCGCCCCAGCCGGGAGAGACCGACGACTTCTCCCCCCAGCAACACCTGGAGGTGCTCAGGCAGCACGCTCCGGACCTGTCGATCGACGTGGTCCTCGCCGACACCGGGATCGTCGACGATCCCGGTGCGCTGGAGAAGTCCGCCGCCGCACTCGACGCCCGGCTCGTGATGGCCGACGTGGCGGCCTCGGACGGCTCTCCCCGGCATGACCCACGACGTCTTGCCTCCGTCCTGGACGAGATTTTCCTCCAGAAGCGTTGATCCTGGTCGGCGTGGCGCCAAGGTGCGAGAGACTGACGAGAGCCGGTCTGAATGGGGGAGGACTAACGCTTATGGCGATGACAGGTGTGGTGAAGGACGAGCTGAGCCGCCTGCCGGTGCTGAAGCCGTGCTGCCGCAAGGCGGAGGTTTCGACGCTGCTGCGGTTCGCCAGCGGCCTGCACCTGGTGGGCGGGCGGATCGTGATCGAGGCCGAGCTCGACACCAACGCCACGGCCCGGCGGCTGATCAAGGACATCGGTGAGGTGTTCGGGCACAAGGCGGAAGTCCTCGTGCTCGCGCCCGCCGGGCTGCGCAAGGGCTCGCGCTACGTGGTCCGCGTCTACCGCGACGGCGAGGCGCTCGCCCGGCAGACGGGCCTCATCGACAACCACGGCCGGCCGGTCCGCGGGCTGCCCCGCCAGGTGGTGGCGGGCGCGTCCTGCGACGCCGAGGCGGCCTGGCGCGGGGCCTTCCTCGCTCACGGCTCGCTGACCGAGCCGGGCCGCTCTATGTCGCTCGAGGTTACCTGCCCGGGGCCGGAGGCGGCCCTCGCGCTGGTGGGCTCGGCCCGGCGGCTGAAGATCCACGCCAAGGCGCGCGAGGTGCGCGGCGTCGACCGCGTCGTGGTGCGTGACGGCGACGCGATCAGCGCGCTGCTCACCAGGCTGGGCGCGCACGACAGCGTGCTCGCCTGGGAGGAGCGGCGCATGCGCCGCGAGGTGCGGGCCACCGCCAACCGGCTGGCCAACTTCGACGACGCCAACCTGCGGCGTTCGGCACGGGCCGCGGTGGCGGCCGGCGCGCGGGTGCAGCGGGCGCTCGAGATCCTCGGCGAGGAGGCGCCGGAGCACCTGGTGGTGGCGGGGCGGTTGCGGGTGGAGCACAAGCAGGCGTCCCTGGAGGAGTTGGGGCAGATCGCCGACCCGCCGCTGACGAAGGACGCGATCGCGGGCCGCATCCGGCGGCTGCTCGCCATGGCGGACAAGCGCGCCTCCGACCTGGGCATCCCCAACACCGAGGCCAACCTCACCGTCGACATGCTGGCCCCCTGACGCTTTGTCCATCCTTTACGGCACAGCCCGGTTGACCGCACGCGCCGACGTGGGCCGACGTCTGTCCTGGCCGGTCGTGAAGGCTCACGGAGTGCTCGCCGTGACGAGCGCGTTCCTGGCCGGGTTCCGTGGTCCGCAGCCTTGACGTGGTCCGCAGGCTTGACCGGGGCCGCCCAGGCGCACGGTTCTCGGTGGGGCCGCGCCTGACACGCGGCACGAGCCGGGTCTCATGGTCGTGGGACCACCGTGCCGGGGCCTGAGGGAGTGTGGCGCCCGCCGTCCGGTCCACAGGGCAGCGGGCGTGGTGCCGCGGGGGTGGAGTGTCAGTCGCTGGGCCGGGCCCTGGCGGGAAGCGCTCACCTCCGTCATCACTTGTCAGTCGCGGGCCGGTTTGCGGGGGGTGAACAGGTCGGTCGTGGGTTTGGG
>NZ_JAAAHR010000197.1:0-17270 GCF_009908215.1 Nonomuraea sp. K271
CCTCGGCCCGGAACCCGTCCCCGCGCCCGACCCGCCGGTTGCCGGCGTTCCCGGTGCGGAGGGCGGTCCGGCCGCCCGATCCGGGCGCGCACCGCTTCCCTCTCCCGGCACCTGGTCCACGTCGCCGTCCGTGTCGTTGACGTCCGTGTCGCTGACGTTCGTGTCGCGGAACGGGATCACGTCGTCGTCCTCGGGCACGCCGCTCACGAGACCACCCCGCCACGCCTGCTCGTGGCGAGAGCGCCGCCTCGCCCCGCCGGTGCGGGCAGCACGCAGGAGGCGGCCACGCACCCGCGCCGGTCACGGCAGGGACCCGTCGATCGGCCGTTCATGAGGCAGGTCCGCCGGCCGCCGGTGGCGGTTCGACGGGCCTGCCTGGTGGTCTTTCCGTGGCGCGTTCGGAGTCGAGGGCGTCCTGCAGCAGCACGACCGCGGCCGCCTGGTCGACGACGCCGCGCTGCTTCTTCGCGCGTACGCCGCTGGCCCGCAGTCCTTGCTGCGCGGTCACCGTGGTCAGCCGCTCGTCGAACAGCCGCACCGGCGTCGGCGCCACCCGTGCCGCCAGGGCCGAGGCGAACTCCCGAGCCAGCGCGGCCGCCTGCCCCTCACGCCCCGACAGCGAGGTGGGCAACCCGACCACGACCTCGATCGCCTCGTGCTCGGCGACGATCGCGGCGATGCGGTCGAGGGTGCCCTTGCCACGTCTGACGGTTTCGACCGGCGTGGCCAGCATGCCCGAAGGGTCGCTGCGGGCCACGCCCACGCGTACGGAGCCGACGTCCACGCCGATCCGCGCACCGAATCTCATGTCGGCCGGGCTATCGGCTGACCTGGTCAGCGACGGCCTGCTCGACCAGACGCAACGCGTCGCCGATCGCCTCCGGCCGTGTGCCGCCCCCTTGCGCGACATCGTCCTTGCCGCCACCGCCACCCCCAAGAGCCTTGGCGGCGACGCCGACCAGTTGCCCGGCTTTGAGCCCCCGCTCGCGCCCCGCCTCGTTGACCGCGGCAACCACCACGGGCCTGTCGGAGGGGGCGCCGGCGATCACGATGACCGCCGGTCTGTCGGCCGGGAACCTGCCACGCACATCAAGCGCGAGCTTACGCAGATCATCAGCGCCGGTGCCATCAGGCGCGCGGTGTGTCACCACGGAGACTCCGTGCAGGTCACGAGCCTGCGCGGCCAGGTCTCCCGCGACCTGGAGCACCTGCGCGGAGCGCAGGTTCTCCAGCTCCTTCTCGGCCGTGCGCAACCGGGTGACGATGCCGTCGATGCGCTCGGGAAGCTCTTCGCGGCGCGCCTTGAGCTGCTCGGTGAGCTGGGCGACCAGCACGCTCTCTCGCGCCAGGAAACGGAAGGCGTCGATGCCGACGAGCGCCTCGACGCGGCGCACCCCGGCGCCGACGGACTGCTCGCCCAGCACCTTGACCAGGCCGAGCTGGCCGGAGCTGTGCACGTGGGTGCCGCCGCACAGCTCGCGGGAGTAGTCGCCGATCTCGACCACGCGCACCTCGTCGCCGTATTTCTCGCCGAACATCGCCAGCGCGCCCATCGCCCTGGCCTCCGCCTGGGAGGTGTAGAAGGCGTTGACCTGGAGGTCGTTGATGAGCACGGCGTTGACTTCGTCCTCGACGTCGCGCAGCACGCTCTGCGGCACCGCGCCTGAGGCGGTGAAGTCGAAGCGGAAGCGGCCGGGCGAGTTCTCCGAACCGGCCTGCGCCGCCGTCTCGCCGAGCGCGTTCTTGAAGCCGCGGTGGACGAGGTGGGTGGCGCTGTGGCTGCGCGAGATCGCACGCCGGCGCTCGACGTCGATCTCGGCCTGCGCCTCGTCACCGACCCTGAGCTCGCCCTTGCGGACCTTGCCGCGGTGCACGACGAGCCCCGCGAGCGGGGACTGCACGTCGACGACCTCGACCTCCGCGCCGCTGGTGCGGATCACGCCCTGGTCGGCGAGCTGGCCGCCGCCCTCGGCGTAGAACGGGGTGCGCGCGAGCACGACCTCGACGCTCGAACCCGCGCCCGCCACCGGCACGGGCACCCCGTCGACGATGATGCCGGCCACGTTGGTGTCGGCCTCGGTCTGGTCGTAACCGAGGAACTCGACCTTGCCAGACGCCTCGAGCAGCTGCCCGAAGACGGAGATGTCGGCGTTGCCGGTCTTCTTCAACGCCGCGTCGGCCTTGGCCGCCTGCCGCTGCTCCTTCATGAGGCGGCGGAAGCCCTCCTCGTCGACCGTGAGCCCGTGCTCGGCCGCCATCTCCAGCGTCAGGTCGATCGGGAAGCCGTAGGTGTCGTGGAGCTTGAACGCCTGCTCACCGGGGAGCGTGGTGGCCGACCTGCGCTTGGTCTCCTCGACCGCCACGTCGAAGATGGCGGTGCCGGTGCGCAGCGTGCCGAGGAAGGACGCCTCCTCGGCGTCGATGATGCCGTGGATCTGCGGCGCGTCAGCCTTGAGCTCGGGATATTGCTCGCCCATGACGTTGATCGCCACGTCGGTCAGCTCGTGCATGTAGCGGTCGTCGCCGGAACCGAGCAGGCGCAGGTTGCGCACCGTTCGCCGCAGGATGCGGCGCAGGACGTAGCCGCGGCCCTCGTTGCCGGGCAGGACGCCGTCGGCGACCAGCATGGTGCCGGTGCGCACGTGGTCGGCGATCACCCGCAGGCTGACGTCGGCGCGCTGGTCGCGCCCGTAGCGGGTCTTGGTGAGCTCGGCCGCGCGGTCGAGGATCTTGTACGTGGTGTCGATCTCGTAGAGGTTGTCGACGCCCTGCAGGATCGTCGCCATGCGCTCGAGGCCCATGCCGGTGTCGATGTTCTTCGACGGCAGCTCGCCGGCCACGTCGAAGTCGACCTTGGAACGGACCTGGCTGAGCTGATACTGCATGAACACGAGGTTCCAGACCTCGAGGTAGCGGTCCTCGTCGGCGACGGGGCCGCCCTCCTTGCCGTATTCGACGCCGCGGTCGTAGTAGATCTCCGAGCACGGGCCGCCCGGCCCCGCCACGCCCATGTGCCAGTAGTTGTCCTCAAGGCCGCGGCGCTGGATGCGCTCCTCGGGCAGGCCGACGCGGTTGCGCCACAGGTCGTACGCCTCGTCGTCGTCGTGGTAGACGGTCGCCCACAGGCGGTCCTCGGGGAAGCCGAAGCCGCCGTCGGACTCGGACCTCGTGAGCAGCTCCCACGCGAACGGGATCACTTCGGCCTTGAAGTAGTCGCCGATCGAGAAGTTGCCGAGCATCTGGAAGAAGGTGGCGTGCCGCGTGGTCTTGCCGACCTCTTCGATGTCGGGGGTGCGCACACACTTCTGCGCGGTGGCCAGCCGGGACGCCGGAGGCTTGCGCTGCCCCAGGAAGTACGGCTTGAACGGCACCATACCGGCATTCACCAGGAGAAGCGTCGGGTCCTCAGCGATCAGGCTGGCCGAGGGCACTATCTTGTGCCCACGCTCCTCGAAGAAGCGCAGGAAGCGGCGTGCGATCTCTGCCGACTCCATGGTGGCCATCCTTTGCGTTGGTTGTGGGGTTCACTTGTCGTCTTCAGCGTCGTCGAGCCCGAAGCGCGCCCGCAACTCTGTTTCGCGGCCGGCCGCCTCGCCGAGCGCGTCGGAAGTAAAGTCTCTCACCTGCCGGAGCATGCCCGCCGCGCCGTCGGCGGTGCGACGGGCGACGTGGTCGGGATGAAGCGCCTGCAGCCTGCGCATCACCCAGAAGGCGAGGAACGCGCCGAGCGAGAGGTAGAACAGCCGCCTGATCACCTCGGCCGCCTCGGTGCCGTCCCCCGGGTCGCCCCCCGGGCGGCCTGCCTGGCCGGTGTGCGGGCCTCGATGGCGCGCCGCACGCCGTAGCCGAGCGACGAGACCTTGATGAGCGGCCCGGTGAAGATGGTCTGCGTCACCGCGCTCAGCTTGGCCGCGTGGCCGCTGACCTGCTTGACGTCCCTGGCGATGGCCTCGACGGCGGCCAGCTGCCTGTTGGTCTCGTTGACCGTGACGCTCATGTCGTCGAGCAGCGGCGTCAGCCGGTTGTTGAGATCGGAGACCGCCTTGGTGGTCTCGGTGAGCAGCCTGGCGACCTTGACGAGCACCATGGCCAGCACACAGACCAGGACCATCCAGCCCGTGGCCGCGATCAGCCCGGCGACCTCTCCAGCGGTAAGCATCCGCGCATCTCCCTCGTACGCTGGGCCGGAACGGCAAGACCCTATCGCGTTCGAGCGACCACATTAGTGGGGAAAGCGACCTTGATCAGGCCGCCACGTCGGCCCCGGCACTTTCCGTGACCGCCCGCGTGAGACCGTGCCGCCCCGAGCCGGGCACGAGCCGCCGCTCCGGCATCACGCCACCGTGCACCGGCCCGTGGGCCGCCTCGCGTGGCGCCACGTGTGGCCGGGGGCCGCGGCGTGTCCCGCCGTCACTCCTGCAACCGTACATCGGCCCGGCACGCGCGCGGACCTCAGGCGCCGCGCAGGAAGGCACGGATCCTGGCCCAGCGCTCGGCCACGGGCCCCTCGGCGCCGTGCCTGGTCGGCTCGTAGTAGCGCCTGTCGCGCACCTGCTCGGGCGCGTAGTCCTGACGCACCAGGCCGTGCTCGAAGTCGTGGGGGTATTTGTAGCCGTCGCCGTGGCCCAGCTTGGCGGCGCCGGGATAGTGGGCGTCCCGCAGGTGGCCGGGCACCTGGCCGATCAGCCCCTTCCGGACGTCGCCGACCGCTGCCCCGATGGCCTTGACGACCGCGTTGGACTTCGGCGCGGTCGCGCAGTGGATGACGGCCTGGGCGAGGTTGATCTGCCCCTCGGGCAGCCCGATGAGCTGCACCGCCTGCGCGGCGGCCACCGCCGTCTGCAGGCAGGTGGGGTCGGCCATGCCGACGTCCTCGGAGGCGAAGATGACAATGCGGCGGGCGATGAAGCGCGGGTCCTCCCCGGCCTCGATCATGCGGGCGAGGTAGTGGAGCGCGGCGTCGGCGTCGGAACCGCGCATCGACTTGATGAACGCGCTGATCACGTCGTAGTGCTGGTCGCCCTGCCGGTCGTAGCGCACGGCGGCCTTGTCGACGGCCTTCTCCACCACCTCGACGGTGATGTCGTCGCCCAGCAGCGCCGCCGCCTCCAGGTAGGTCAGCGACCGGCGCGCGTCACCGCCCGCGAGGCGTACGAGATGCTCCAGGGCCTGCGGCGACAGCGTCGCGCGCCCGCCCAGGCCGCGCGGGTCGGACACCGCACGCTCCAGCACCGCGCGGACGTCGTCGTCGGTCAGGGACTCCAGGGTGAGGAGCAGCGAACGCGACAGCAGCGGCGAGATGACCGAGAAGAACGGGTTCTCCGTGGTGGCGCCGATGAAGGTGACCCAGCGGTTCTCCACGGCGGGCAGCAACGCGTCCTGCTGGGCCTTGTTGAAGCGGTGCACCTCGTCGACGAACAGGACCGTCTGCCGGCCCGTCATGCCGAGCTCGCGCCGGGCGTTGTCGATGGCCGCGCGCACGTCCTTGACGCCCGCCGACACGGCCGAGATCTCGACGAAGCGGCGCTTGGTGACGTTGGAGACCACGTAGGCGAGGGTCGTCTTGCCGGTGCCCGGCGGCCCCCACAGGAACAGCGACATGGGCGCCTCGCTCTCGACCAGGCGCCGCAGCGGGGTGCCGGAGCCGAGCAGGTGCCGCTGGCCGATCACCTCGTCGAGGGTGCGCGGGCGCATGCGCACCGCGAGCGGCTGCGGCGTGGCCTCCTCAGCCGCCGAATCGAACAGGCTGTCCACAACGCGAGGTTACAGGGTCCGCAGGGCCGGTGAGCCCGCGCGGCGGCGTTCCGCACGACGCCGTACGAACGCCGTAGAACGCCGTAGAACGCCGTACGAACCCTGCGGAACGCGGGCATGGCGAGGGCGACAAGCGTGGATCACACAGGTCGCATCCACCGGCTTTCGCCACTTACGTCCGGCACATATCGGAGGCCGGTAGCATGCGCGGAGTTGTTTGGTCATGCGTGGGCAAAAGCGAGAGGACATAGCGGTGAGCGGCGACGACCGCCAGAACGAAGAAGACCGCCAGAGAGAGCTGGCGCGGGAGCACAAGGAACGGCAGGCCAAGCGCGCCACCGACCAGACCTCCAAGGCGAGGCGGAACACCTTCCTCGGCGCGGGCGTGGCGGTGGTCGTGGTGGCGGGCGGGATCTTCGCCGGAACCACGATGGTCAACAAGGACTCCGAGGAGACCGCGGCGCAGAGCACCCCTTCCGCCAGCGCGTCCGTCACCCCTCCGGGGACGTCACCGAGCCCGACCAAGACCGGCCCGGTGACCTGCACGTACAAGCGGGACAAGTCGCTGCCGCACAAGTTCGTCGGGCTGCCGGACAAGAAGCCCAACATGAAGCTGAAGAAGATGACGGTCGCCACCAACCGCGGCAGCTTCACCGTCAACCTCATGACCGACGCGGCGCCGTGCGCGGTCAACTCGATGCGCTTCCTGGCGAAGAAGAAGTTCTACGACGACATGAAGTGCCACCGCCTCGTCACGCCCGACGTCGCCGGCGTGCACCTGCTGCAGTGCGGCGACCCGCAGGCCAAGGCCGACGGCAAGAACCCGACCGACGGCCAGGGCACCGCGGGTTACGTCTACGCCGACGAGAACGCCGAGATCCCGCTGGGCAAGGGCGTGGTGTTCATGACCCAGCCCAGCGAGGCGGCGGGCCGGAACAACAGCCAGTTCGCCATCTCACTGTCGGACGAGAACGTCCAGGTCGGCGCGGGCTACTCGGTCATCGGCATGGTCGACGAGGGCATGGACATGCTGACCGGGCTCGCCACCAGCGGGCAGGACCTGCTCCTCAACAACGCCGACATCACGGGTGACGGCGGCACCACCGCCCCCAAGAAGCCGGTGATCATCAAGAAGATCACCTTCTCCTGACCTTCTCGTGAACGTGTACGGCAGGCGTCGCCAGGCGCCTGCCGTACACGTGGGTTCGCACCTGTTACGGCCTGGGCGGCGCGTCGACGCCCGCCTCCTTGCGCTGGCCCGCCGTGATCGGCGTGGGAGCGCCCGTGAGCGGGTCGAACCCGGACGCCGTCTTCGGGAACGCGATCACGTCACGGATCGACTCGCCGCCGGACAGCAGCATGCAGATGCGGTCCCAGCCGTAGGCGATGCCTCCGTGCGGCGGCGGGCCGTACTTGAACGCCTCCAGCAGGAAGCCGAACTTGCTCTCCGCCTCCTCCTTGGAGATGCCGAGCACGTCGAACACGCGCTGCTGCATCTCGGCCCGGTGGATACGGATCGAGCCGCCACCGATCTCCATGCCGTTGCAGACCATGTCGTAGGCGTAGGCCAGCGCCTCGCCCGGGTGGTCCTGGAAGTTGTCGGCCCACTCCGGTTTGGGGCCGGTGAACGGGTGGTGCACGGCCGTCCAGCCGCCCTCGCCGTCCTCCTCGAACATGGGCGCGTCGACGACCCACAGGAACGACCACTGCGACTCGTCGATGAGGTCGCAGCGCCGGCCGACCTCCAGCCGGGCCGCGCCGAGCAGGTCGCGGGAGGCGTTCCTGGCCCCGGCGGCGAAGAAGATCGCGTCGCCGGGCCCGGCGCCCACCTTGGCGGCCAGCCCGGACAGCTCCTGCTCCGACAGGTTCTTCGCGACCGGACCGCCGAGCGTGCCGTCCTCCTGGACGAGCACGTAGGCCAGGCCCTTGGCGCCGCGCGAGCGCGCCCACTCCTGCCAGCCGTCGAGCTCCTTGCGGGTCTGCGAGGCGCCGCCCGGCATGACGACTGCGCCCACGTAGTCGGCCTGGAAGACGCGGAACGTGGTGCCGGAGAAGTATTCGGTCATCTCGACCAGTTCCTGGCCGAAGCGCAGGTCCGGCTTGTCGGAGCCGAAGCGGGCCATGGCGTCGGCGTAGGTCATGCGCGGCAGCGGCGCCGGCAGCTCGTAGCCGGCGATCTCCTTCCACAGCCGGCCGATCAGCGCCTCGCCGACCTCGATCACGTCCTCCTGGTCGACGAAGGACATCTCGACGTCGATCTGCGTGAACTCCGGCTGCCGGTCGGCCCGCAGGTCCTCGTCGCGGTAGCACTTGGCCAGCTGGTAGTAGCGCTCAAGCCCGGCCACCTGCAGCAGCTGCTTGAACAGCTGGGGCGACTGCGGCAGCGCGTACCAGTTGCCCGGCTGCAGGCGCACCGGCACCAGGAAGTCACGCGCGCCCTCGGGCGTGGAGCGGGTCAGCGTCGGCGTCTCGACGTAGACGAAGCCGAGCTCGTGCATCACCTCGTTGGCGAGGTAGGTGGCCTTCGACCGGGTGCGCATCGCCTCGGCGACCTGCTGGCGGCGGATGTCGAGGTAGCGGTGCTTGAGCCGCGCCTCCTCCGACACCCCCACGCTGCCCTCGATGGGGAACGGCAGCGGCGCCGACTCGCTGAGCACCTCGACCCGGTCGGCGACCACCTCGATCGAGCCGGTGGGCAGGTCGGGGTTCTCGTTGCCTTCGGGGCGCACCCTGACCTGGCCGACGACCTGCACGCAGTATTCGGCGCGCAGGTCGTGGGCGTGGTCCTCCTCGCGGAAGACCACCTGCGCCGAGCCGGAGGCGTCACGCAGGTCGATGAAGACGACGCCGCCGTGGTCACGGCGTCGGGCCACCCATCCTGCGAGCGTCACCTGCTGCCCGGCGTGCTCCTCACGGAGCGACCCGGCGGTATGCGTGCGGATCACTGCACTTTCCCTTCGTACGAATAGAAAAGGCGAAGGGACGGCGACGACCCCGCGGGCGCTGGCTCGCGGATCACCACACCGTCCCTTCGTACGGATAGAAAAGGCGAAGGGACGGCGGCGACCCGGCACCGGCCGAGCGGCGGATCACTGCACCTTCCCCTTCAGGACGTCGACGACCTGGGCCAGCGGCACCTCGGTCTGCTCGGCGGTGGTCAGGTTCTTCACCTGCGCGACCTCGGCGGCGAGGTCACGCTCCCCCAGGATCAGCGCGAACCCGGCGCCCGAACGGCCGGCGCCCTTCATCGCGCCCTTGAGCCCCTTGCCGCCGAAGGCCATGTCGGCGCTGACTCCCGCCACGCGCAGGTCGTTGAGGATCAGGAACATCCGGCGGCGGGCCTCGTCGCCCAGCGGGACACCGTACACCTGGACGCGGGCCTGCGCGTGGTCGGTGAGCAGCCCCTCGGCCTCCATGGCCAGGAACGTGCGGTCGACCCCGAGCGCCCACCCGACGCTGGGCAGCGGCGGGCCGTCGAGCATCTCGCTCAGCCCGTCGTAGCGCCCGCCGCCGCCCACGGCCGACTGGGAGCCGAGCCCGTCGTGGACGAACTCGAACGTGGTGCGTGTGTAGTAGTCGAGCCCGCGCACCAGCCGCGGATCGTCCTCGAACGCGATGCCGGACGCGGTCAGCAGGAAGCGGACCTCCTCGTGGTAGGCCTTGCAGGCCGCGCACAGGTGGTCGACCACCAGGGGGGCGCCGGTGAGCTGGGCCTGGACCTCGGACCGCTTGTCGTCGAGCACCCGCAGCGGGTTGATCTCGATGCGAGCCTTGGTGTCGGCGTCGAGGTCGAGGCCGCGCAGGAACTCCTGCAGCGCCGCGCGGTAGGCGGGCCGGCACGTCTTGTCGCCGAGCGAGTTGAGCAGCAGCCTGACGTTCTCGAGACCGAGCGAGGCGAACCCGCGGGCGCCGAGCACGATGAGCTCGGCGTCGAGCGCCGGGTCCTCCGAGCCGAGCGCCTCCGCGCCGACCTGCCAGAAGTGGCGGTAGCGGCCCTTCTGGGCGCGCTCGTAGCGGAACTGGCTGCCGGAATACCACAGCTTCACCGGGAGCTGGCCGGCGTGCAGGTTGTGCTGCAGCACCGCGCGCACGACGGAGGCCGTGCCCTCGGGGCGCAGGGTCAGGGAGCGACCCGCCTTGTCGGGAAAGGTGTACATCTCCTTGGAGACGATGTCGGTCGACTCGCCTACGCCCCTGGCGAACAGCTGGGTGTCCTCGAAAACAGGCGTCTCGATGTAGCCGTAACCCGCCTCGCGCAGCGGCGCGGCGAGCGCCTCGCGCACGGCGAGGATCCGCTCGGAGCGGGGAGGCAGCCAGTCGAAGGTGCCTTTCGGTGCTTGGAAGCTCATTAGATCCCTCTTGTGGGACCGGCGTGCGGCGCCGCCTCTTTCAGGTATGGGTTGACGGCACGCTCGCGGCCAATCGTTGTCTGTGGTCCGTGGCCCGGCAGGACGACCGTATCGTCCGGCAGCGGCAGACACTTGGTAGCCAGGCTGCGCAGGATCGTGGCGTAGTCGCCGCCGGGAAGGTCGGATCGGCCGATGGAGCCGGCGAACAGCAGGTCGCCCGAGAACATGATCTCGTCGCCGGGCAGCCTGAAGCTCACCGACCCCCTGGTATGGCCCGGGGTGTGGTCGACCACGAGCTCAAGGCCGGCGAGCTTCAGCACGGCGCCGTCGGACAGCTCGCGCACGTCGTCGGGCTCGCTCAGCGTCAGGCCCCCGAACAGCTGCGCGCTCGTGTCGGACCAGCCGGCGGCGGGATCGCTGAGCAGGTGGCGGTCGTCGGGGTGGATCCACGCGGGGACGTCACGCGCGCCGCAGACCGGGGCCACGGACCAGACATGGTCGAGGTGACCGTGGGTGAGCAGGACCGCGACCGGCTTGAGCCGGTGCTCGCGCAGCAGCTCGTCGACGCCGTCGGTCGCGTCCTGGCCTGGATCGACGATCACGCACTCCTCGCCGGCGGCGGGCGCGACGACGTAACAATTGGTCTGGAAGGCCCCTGCGGGGAAGCCGGCGATGAGCATCTGCCTCAGGTGATCTCGTCGAAAAGCCAATGGGAATGTAACCGAAGGGTACCGGTGCGGGTCGCCGGGCTGCGAATCATTACCCAATGGCCGATACGATTCGCCCACCTCAGTTGATTCACTATGGGAGGCAAAGCGGTGGCCACGGGGAAGGACCGGCAGAAGCAGCTGGCGCGTGAGCACTACGAGCGGCAGATGCAGCGCCGTCTCGAGCGCGAGCAGAAGGCCAAGCGCACGGCGATCATCGGCTCCACCGTGGGCGTGGTGGTCGTGGTCGGCGGCGTCGTGGCCGCGATCGCGTTCATGAGCGGAGGTGACACGCCGACGGACGCGGCCGCGTCCCCCACGGCGGCGCCCCAGGACACCGCCTCCGCGGCGGCGACCACGGGGCCCAAGCCCTACGACGCGGCGGCGGGGACGTGCGACTACGCCGCCGACACGACCGGCGGCAAGGTGAAGGACGTCGGCCTGCCGCCGAAGAAGGTGAAGACCGAACCGGCGAAGAAGACGATGACGTTCGAGACCAACCGCGGCGACATCGTGGTGGAGCTCGACAACGCCAAGGCGCCGTGCACGACCAACTCTCTCGAGCACCTCGCCGAGAAGAACTACTACGACGGGAGCAAGTGCCACCGCCTGGGCAGCCAGCAGTTCCCGATGCTCCAGTGCGGTGACCCGTTCGCGAAGGCCGACGGCAAGAGCCAGGACGGCTCGGGCGGCCCCGGCTACGTCATGGCCGAGGAGAACCTGAAGGGCGCCACGTACAAGCGGGGCGTGATGGCGATGGCCAAGACGCAGGCGCCCGGCACGACGGGCAGCCAGTTCTTCCTCGTTTTCGGGGACATAGCCCTCCCCGCGCAATACACGCCGGTGGGTACGATCACCAAAGGGCTGGACATCCTGGACAAGGTGAGCAAAGCCGGCGTCGTCGCAGACGCGGGAGACGGGACCGGAGCACCGAAGCAGAGCGTCGAAATCAAAGACGTGACAATCGCCGGCAAGAGCTGACGTAATACAAACTAGGGACGAAGTAGTCCCGAAGGGTCTGATGGAGAGTGCGGGAGGACACGGTGAGCACCGACCCGTGGGGCCGGGTAGACGACGACGGCACCGTCTACGTGCGTACGGCTGAGGGAGAGCGAGCCGTCGGGTCCTGGCAGGCCGGTGAACCCGAAGAGGCACTGGCCTACTTCCATCGCAAGTACGACGAGCTGGCCGGCCAGGTCCAGCTGCTCGAACAGCGCGTCAGGAGCACCGACCTGGCTCCGGCACAGGCCGAGGCGAGCATCGCCAAGCTGCGTGAGGCCGTCGCGGACGCCCACGCGGTCGGCGACCTGGCCGCGCTGACGGCCAGGCTCGACGGCCTGACCGAGCTGGTCGCGCAGCGCCGTGAGGAGGTCAAGGCCGCTCGCGAACAGGCGCGGGCCGAGGCCAGGGCGGTCAAGGAACGCATCGTCGCCGAGGCCGAGCGCATCGCCGACGAGACCACTCACTGGAAGTCCGGCGGTGAACGGCTGCGCCAGCTCATCGAGGAGTGGAAGGCCGCCGACCGCATCGACCGGGTCACCGAGGCCGCGCTGTGGAAGCGCCTGTCGGCCGCACGCACGGCGTTCGCCAAGCGCCGCAAGCAGTATTTCGCGGGGCTCGACGAGCAGCGCGAGGAGGTGCGCGCGGCCAAGGAGCGCATCGTCGCCGAGGCCGAGGCGCTGGCCGACTCGACCGACTGGGGCGGCACGGCGGCGATCTACCGCGACCTGATGCAGCAGTGGAAGAGCGCCGGCCGGGCATCGCGCGAGGCCGAGGACGAGCTCTGGGTCCGCTTCAAGGGCGCCCAGGACCAGTTCTTCCAGGCCCGTTCCGCCGTGTTCGCCGAGCGCGACGCCTCGCTCGCGGCCAACGCGGCGGTCAAGGAGCAGCTGCTCGCCGAGGCGGAGAAGATCCTTCCCGTCACCGACGTGCGCACGGCGAGGGGGGCGCTGCGGCACATCCTGGAGCGCTGGGAGGCCGCCGGCCCCGTGCCGCGCGACCAGCGCGACCGGCTCGAGGGCGGGCTGCGCAAGGTCGACGACGCCGTGCGCAAGGCCGAGGACGCCGAGTGGAAGCGCTCCAACCCCGAGGCCAGGGCGCGCGCCCAGAGCACGGTCGACCAGCTGCGCACCTCCATCGACCAGCTGGAGAAGCGGCTGTCCAAGGCGCAGGCCGCAGGGCGTGCCAAGGACGTCAAGGAGGCCGAGGAGGCGCTGACCGCCCGCCGGTCGTGGCTGGAGGAGGCCGAGCGCACGCTGGCCGAGTTCAGCTGAGCCGCGGCCGCTGCCGAATAGGGCGGCGCGCGCCGGCGCCTGGGATCTAGGCTGACGTCATGGATCCCGTCACCGACGCGCGCGCCCTCGTCGAGGAGATGTTCCCGGGCGCCCTGTACGCCTTCGTCGGCGGCAGCGTGCTCACCGGGCGCCGCACCAGCACGTCCGACCTCGACGTCGTGGTGGTGCTCGACGGCCTGGACACCCCCTACCGCGAGTCGCTGCGCTGGCGCGGGTGGCCGGTGGAGTTGTTCGTGCACAGCGAGACCAGCCTGCACGCCTACCTCGACAAGGACTTCGGCATGCGCAGGCCGAACCTGGCGCGCATGTGCGCCGAGGGCGCGGTGCTGGCCGACAGGACGGGCGGGCGGGCCAGCGACCTGCAGAGCGCGCTCGGCGAGCGCCTCGCGGAAGGGCCCGGCGGGCTGACGCCCGACCAGGCCGAGCAGGCCCGCTCTGTGCTGTCGGACCTCCTCGACGACCTGGCGGGGGCCGCCGACGCCGGCGAGCAGGCGTTCATCCGCTGGGAGGTGGCCCAGGAGGCCGCCAGGACCGCGCTGGGCGTGGGGCGGCACTGGCAGGGCAGCGGCAAGTGGCTGCTGCGCGAGCTGCGCGCGCACGACCCCGGACTGGCCGCCGAGCTGCTCGCCGCGCACGACGATTCCGTACGCCTGGCCGCCGTCGCCTCCGGCGTGCTGGAGCGGGCCGGAGGGCGGCTGTGGGAGGGCTGTCGAGCCGAGGGAGACCCGTTCCACCAGCCGCTGCGTCACGTGCCCGCCGGGGAGCTCACGGGCGACACGGCGCAGAGTTCCGGCATGCGCCGGCTGGCCGCCATCAGCGGCGCCACGGCCGGCTCCACGCGGTTGTGGATGGGCCAGACGCACGTCGCGCCCGCCACCCGCTCCTCCGACCACCATCACGGGGCCTCCGAGACGGCCATCTACGTGGTCAGCGGCACGCCCGCGTTCGTCTTCCTGGAGGACTCCAAGGAGGTGCGCATCGAGGCGGGCCCCGGCGACTACATCTACGTCCCGCCGTACGTGCCCCATCGCGAGGAGAACCCGGACCCGTCGCAGGAGGCCGTGGTGGTGATCGCCCGCAGCACGCAGGAGGCGATCGTCGTCAACCTGCCCGGCCTCGCCGGCTGACCGCCGCCGGCTCAGCCTCCGGCGCCGCTCACCCGGTAGACGTCGAAGACGCCCTGGATGCTGCGCACGGCCTTCAGCACGTGGCCCAGGTGCTTGGGGTCGCCCATCTCGAAGGTAAACTTGCTGACCGCCACCCGGTCGCGCGAGGTCGTCACCGAGGCGCTGAGGATGTTGACGTGCTGGTCGGAGAGCGTACGCGTGACGTCGGACAGCAGGCGCGGCCGGTCGAGCGCCTCGACCTGGATGGCCACCAGGAAGACGCTGTCGTCGCTCGGCGACCAGCTGACCTCCACCAGCCGGTCGGGCTGCGACCTGAGCTGCTGCACGTTGGTGCAGTCGCCGCGGTGCACCGAGACGCCGTGGCCGCGGGTGACGAAGCCGACGATTTCATCGCCGGGCACCGGGGTGCAGCACTTCGACAGGCGTACCCACACGTCGGCGTCGCCCGCGACGACCACGCCCGCGCCGCCACCGCCCCTGGGGCGGCCGCGCAGCCGGGTCGGCAGCGAGGTCTCGGCGATGTCCTCCTCGGCGCTGTCGACGCCGCCGATCGAGGCCACGAGCTTCTGCACGACGTTCTGGGCCGCGACGTGGCCTTCGCCCACCGCAGCGTAGAGGGCCGACACGTCGGGGTAACGCAGGTCACGGGCCAGCGCCAGCAGCGCCTCACCCGACATCAGCCGCTGCAGCGGCAGGCCCTGCTTGCGCATGGCCCGCCCGATGGCCTCCTTGCCGGCCTCGATCGCGGTCTCGCGGCGCTCCTTGGAGAACCACTGCCGGATCTTGTTGCGGGCCCGGCCCGACTTGACGAACTTCAGCCAGTCGCGCGAAGGGCCCGCGTCGGGCGACTTGGACGTGAAGATCTCCACGGTGTCGCCGTTGCCGAGCCGCGACTCCAGCGGCACCAGCCGCCCGTTGACCCGCGCGCCGATGCAGCGGTGGCCCACCTCGGTGTGCACGGCGTAGGCGAAGTCGACCGGAGTCGCCCCCTCCGGCAGCGCGATGACCTGCCCTTTCGGGGTGAAGACGTAGACCTCCGACACCGACAGGTCGAACCGCAGCGACTCGAGGAACTCACCCGGGTCGGAGGTCTCCTTCTGCCAGTCGAGGAGCTGACGCAGCCACGCCATGTCGCTGCCCGGCTTGACCTTGCCCGCAGGGCCGGGGCTGCCGACCTCCTCTTTGTACTTCCAGTGGGCGGCCACGCCGTATTCGGCCCTGTGGTGCATCGCGTGGGTGCGGATCTGCAGCTCCACCGGCTTGCCCTCGGGACCGATCACCGTCGTGTGCAGCGATTGGTACATGTTGAACTTGGGCATCGCGATGTAGTCCTTGAACCGCCCCGGCACCGGGTTCCACCGGGCGTGGATCGTGCCGAGCGCGGCATAACAGTCGCGCACGCTGTCGACCAGCACCCGAATGCCCACCAGGTCATAGATGTCGTCGAACGCCACGTCGCGGGCGATCATCTTCTGGTAGACCGAGTAGTAGTGTTTCGGCCGGCCCTTGACGACGGCGCGGATCTTCGCCTCGCGCAGGTCGCCGGAGACCTTTTCGATGACCTCCTGCAGGAACAGGTCCCTGCGCGGCGCGCGCTCCGACACCATGCGTGCGATCTCGTCGTAGCGCTTGGGATAGAGCATGGCGAAGGCGAGATCCTCGAGCTCCCACTTGATCGTGTTCATGCCCAGGCGGTGGGCCAGCGGGGCGAAGATCTCCAGTGTCTCGCGCGACTTCTGGTGGCGCTTGTGCTCGGGCAGATAGCGCATGGTGCGCATGTTGTGCAGCCGGTCGGCCAGCTTGATGATCAGCACGCGGATGTCGCGCGACATCGCGACGACCATCTTGCGCACGGTCTCGGCCTGCGCCGCGTCGCCGAACTTGACCTTGTCGAGCTTGGTCACGCCGTCGACCAGGGACGCGATCGTCTCGCCGAAGTCGCCGCGCAACTCGTCGAGGCTGTAGGCGGTGTCCTCCACCGTGTCGTGCAACAGCGCCGCGCAGAGGGTCTCGTCATCGGTGCCGAGCTCGGCCAGGATCGTCGCCACCGCCAGCGGGTGGGTGATGTAGGGGTCGCCCGACTTCCGCTTCTGGTCACGGTGGTGATAGGCCGCGACGTCGTAGGCGCGCTCGATCAGGCGCAGGTCGGCCTTGGGATGGGTGGCGCGGACCGTACGGAACAGCGGCTCCAGCACCGGATTCATGGCCCCACCCCCAAACCGCCTTCGGCGCACCGTCGTCGGCACGCCGGGCGCCTCGGCGTTGCCGGAATCGGTTACGTCGGGCGCGACCACATCACGGGGCACACAGACTCCTCACGCAATGACTCCTCACGTTCGAGTCCAGATCCCCCAAGTGTATCCAGGCAGCTGACTTGAGCAGTCGCGGGGCGGGCTCAGACGATCACGAGCGAGTGCAAGGGCACTCCCGTCAACCGCTCGCGTCCGCGCAGAAAGGCCAGCTCCATCAGCACCGCCACAGCGACGACCTCGGCTCCGGTCCTCCTCACCAGCTCCACGGTCGCCGCGGCGGTCCCACCGGTCGCCAGCACGTCGTCGATGACGAGCACCCGCTCGCCGGGCGCGAGGGCGTCACGGTGGACCTCGATGGTCGCGGAGCCGTACTCCAGATCGTAGGACTCCTCAAGGGTCTCGGCGGGCAGTTTCCCCTTCTTGCGCACCGGCACGAACCCTGCCCCCGCGCGGTACGCCACCGGAGCGGCGAGGATGAACCCGCGCGCCTCGATCCCCACGATCTTGTCCACCTGGTACAGCCCGGCCAGTTCGTCCACCACGGCGGCCATCGCCACAGGATCGGCGAGGAGGGGGGTGATGTCCTTGAACTGGATGCCCTGCTTCGGGTAGTCGGGGACGTCCCTGATGCGCTCCAGGATCAACGAGTTCAGCTCACTCATGGCATTTCCTCACATTCCTCACCAGCCGTCTGCCGCGCTCCATGATGATGCATGGCGAGCCCTGAAGGACCCTCTTCCGCCCACCGGGCACTCCTGCAGGCGCCCCGGCCTCACCCCACCCGCAC
>NZ_JAAAHR010000198.1:0-16987 GCF_009908215.1 Nonomuraea sp. K271
TCCCCCACCCCATCGACATCCCCGCCCAGGAGATGTACGGCGAGCAGTTCGACATCCCGGCCCCCGACGAGCTGATCTTCATCAGCTCGTTCACCGGCGGCGAGGTGTTCCGCAGCGGCTGCACCTTCCGCCGCGGCAACGGCAGGATCTTCTACTTCAGCCCCGGCGACCAGGACTACCCCGTCTACCACCACCCGGACGTGCTGCACGTCATCGCCAACGGAACCGAGTGGGCGGCCGCCGACCCCCCACGACGCGAACCACCGGTCCTGCACCGCTCCGAGGAGGGCGCCTTCGGCGCGGGCCCCGGCCACCGGGGCGCGAAGTGAGCGCCGCCACGAGCCCTGCGCGGCCCCTGCGCGTGGTCCAGGTCGGGGCGGGCGCGATGGGCCGGGTCTGGCTGCGCACCCTGACCGCGTCCGAGGACGTCGACCTCGTCGGGGTGGCCGACCTCGACGTCGAGCGGGCGCGGGCCGCCGTACGCGCCGCCGGGGCCGACGACGCCAAGGTCGGCGTCTCGCTCGGCGACCTGCTCGCCGACACCGCGCCGGACGCCGTCGTGAACGTCACCGTCCCGGCCGCCCACAGCGACGTGAACATCGAGGCCCTCTTCGCCGGGATCCCCGTCCTGTGCGAGAAACCCGCCGCGCCGACCCTGGCCGAGGCGGTCGTCCAGGTCGCCGCCGCCGAGGCGACCGGCCGGCTGCTGATGGTCAGCCAGTCGCGCCGCTACTACGCCGCCCTGGAGGAATACCGCCGGCGCATCGCCGAACTCGGCACGCCCGGCCTGCTCACGACCGGCTTCTTCCGCGGCGAGCGCTTCGGCGGCTTCCGCGACGTGATGGAACAGCCGCTGCTCGTGGACATGGCCATCCACCCCTTCGACGCGGCCCGTCACCTCCTCGGCGCGGAGCCCATCTCGGTCATGTGCGAGACCTGGAACCCCGCCTGGAGCTGGTACCACGGCGACGCCTCCGCGACCGCGACGTTCCTGTTCGACGGCGGCACCCGCTACGTCTACACCGCCTCCTGGTGCGCGGAGGGGCTGGAGACCCCCTGGAACGGCCAGTGGCGGGCCACCGGCCCCGGAGGCAGCGTCACCTGGGACGGCGAGCACCGCGTCACCTCCAGTACCGGCGGCCCGTCGGACGTGCCCCCGGGCACCCACGAGGAGATCGCGGGGGCGCTCGCGGAGTTCGTCGCGGCCCTGCGTACGGGCGCGGAGTCGTCAGGGGCGATCGCCCGCAACATCCGGTCCCTGGCCATGGTGGAGGCGGCGGTGCGATCGGCGGAGTCGGGCGCCCGGGTGCACATCGGGGAACTGCTGGACCAGGCCCACCGCGACGCGCTGGCCCTGCCCGTCAGGGACGAGATTCGCGCCCGCCTGGAAGCCTCGGCACCTCCGCCCGGCTGACGGTCCGCCCTTCACCGGGCTGGCGACGGCGCGGGCCTACCGCGAGCCGGTGGTCACGCTCGCCTACTCCGCGCAGAGCGTGGACGGCCGCACTCCGCCACCGACAACCGGGCCTCCTCGGCCGGTGAGGGCTTCGACCCGAATGCCGGCGGCTACGTCGGACGCCGTGCAGCGGCCGGCCTGATCGATCATTCAACGAACTTGGAAGCGTGCCCATTGACAGGCGTGCACGCCGGCCGAAAAGATACGGTCGTCCGTACAACTTCGTGGGTGTGAGGCACCGGATGACCGACATCGACTGGGCGCGGCGGCTGGCTCTGGAACCCGGCGCCGCCGTGCCGCTCTACTACCAGCTGCGCGAGCGCCTGCGCGCGGTGATCAGCGAGTGCGAGCCCGACACCCCGATCCCGGCCGAGAAGGACCTCATGGCCTTCGCGGGGGTCAGCCGGGCCACCGCGCGGCGGGCGATCGGCGATCTGGTGCAGGAGGGGCTGCTGGTGGCCCGGCAGGGCAGCGGCACCTACACCGCCCCGGCCGGCGTCACCTCCGAGCTGGGCTCACGGCCGGCCGGCTTCACCGAGACGATGGCGCGGCTGGGCCGCAAGCCGACCACGCGGGTGCTGGAGGCGCGCATGCAGCCGTGCGCCGCCGACCTCGCCCCCGCCCTCGGCCTGGAGGCCGGCGCGGGGATCGTCTTCATCGAACGCATCAGGATGCTCGACGACGAGCCCTGCATGATCGAGAGCGCCCATCTGCCCGCCGAGCTGGTGCCCGGCATCCTCGCCCAGGACCTGACCGGCTCGCTCTACGGCCTGCTGCGGCTGAAGTACGGCCTGAGCCCGGCCTCCGGCAAGGAGACGATCGGTGCGGTCAACGCCGACTACCGCCTGGCCGGGCTGCTGCACGTGCCCATGGCCGCCGCCCTGCTGGCCACCGCACGCTCGACGGTCACCGAAGGCGGGCTGCCGCTCGAATACACGATCCGCCACGCCAGGGGCGACCTCACGGTGTTCTCCGTCGAGCTCAACGACGCGAAGAACGCCCTGATGGGTCAGGGGCCGACATGAACCGTGTGTCCAGGCGGAGCCTGCTCGCCGCCGCCGCGCTCGCGCCCGTGCTGGCCGCGTGCGGCGGCCGGGAGGACAAGCCCCAGGCCCCCGCCGACGGTGTGCCGCGCGGCGACCTGTCGGTCTGGCTGCACCAGACGCGGGCCTACGACGCGGTCTTCACCCCGCTGGTCGAGAAGTACACGCGGGAGTTCCCCGAGGTCGGCGTGAAGCCGCTCTTCATCCCGGTGGCCCAGCTCGACACCAAGCTGCTCACGGCCTTCACGGGCGGCTCCCCGCCCGACGTGTTCAGGGTCGGCGGCTGGACCATCCCCGGCCACGCCCGCAAGGGCCGCCTGGCGCCCGCGGACCAGTCGCTCAGCAGCGGCTTCGACAAGACGGCCGTCGACTCGCTCACCTACGAGGGCAAGGTGTACGGCGTACCGACCGACTACACCCTCTGCCACCTCTACTACCGCCGCGACCGGTTCGCCGAGGCCGGGCTCGACCCCGACAAGCCGCCCACGACGTGGGAGGAGGTCGCCGACTACAGCAAGCGGCTGACCTCGGCCGACGGGAAGAAGGTCGGCCTGCAGTGGATCCTCGGCAACCCGCAGTGGACGGTCATGCAACTGCTGGCCCTGGTCAAGGGGAAGGGCGGCACGATTCTCAGCCCCGACGGCAGCAGGGCCACGATGGCCACCGAGGCGGGGGTGGAAGCGCTGCGGTTCTACGCCGGCCTGGGGAACGCCAAGCTGTCCAACCCGCTGTCCGCGTTCGGTTTGTTCGCCAGTGGAGAGGCGGCGATGATCGTCTCCGGCCTGTTCGCGATGGACCTGCTGCCGACGCTCGACAAGAAGCTGGAGTTCGGCAAGGTCTACGACATCGCGCCGATGCCGCGCTTCGACGCCGGTCCGGCGGTGGTGCCCGCCTACACCTGGGGCTGGGCGGTGGCGGAGAAGAGCGAGATCCCCCACACGGCCTGGCACTTCATCGACTACCTGCAGCGGCCCGACGTGGCGGCGGAGCAGCTGCGCGACGCGGGCTCGCTCACCCCGATCACGGGCTGGGAGAAGCTCGAAGGCGCCGACCAGAAGGCCATCGAGATCATGGCGGCCTCCGCCCCCGACGCCGACTTCGGCCCGCGGACCCCCGTGTGGGCCGAGATGGCCAAGGCGCTCACCGACGCGGGCGACGCCGTGGCCCACGGGAAGAAGACCCCTGAGCAGGCGGCTCAGGACTTCGACCAGGCGATGCGGCTCGCGCTGTGACAGCCGTCCAACTGCGGATCGGCCGCCCGGCCACGCTGTCAGGCCAGGGACAGAGACGGGCGGAAGGCCGGGCGGGCGGGCTGCTGGCGCTGCCCGCGGCGATCTACTTCGGCGTGTTCTGGCTGCTGCCGTTCCTGTCGGCGGCCTATCTGAGCTTCACCCGCTACGACCTGGCCGGGATGCCGGAGTGGGTCGGCCTGGACAACTACCGCAAGATGGCGGAGGACCCGGGGTTCTGGAACTCCGCCCAGGTCACCCTCGTCTACACGGCGGGCTCGGTCATCCCGTCGATCGTGCTGGCCCTGGCGATCGCCGTGCCGCTGGCGCGACCGGGGCGCCTCAACGGCGTGCTGCGCGGTCTGATGATGATCCCCGCGGTGATGCCGCTGGTGGCCACCTCCGTGGTCTGGCGCATCATCTACGCCGACGGCGGCCCGGCCGACGCCGTGCTCGGCGTCGCGGGGTTCGGCCCGGTGTCCTGGCTGACCGATGACGGGATCGCGCTCTGGGCCCTGGTGATCATGGTCACCTGGAAACACCTCGGGCTCTTCGTGATCATCCTGACGGCAGGGCTCCAGGGGCTGCCGCCCAGCGTGTACGAGGCGGCCGCGCTGGACGGCGCGGGGCCCGTACGCGCCTTCTTCTCGATCACCCTCCCGCTGCTGCGCAGGACCCTGCTCTTCGTGCTGGTCATCGCCGTGGTGGGGTCGATGCAGGCGTTCGTCCCCGCGTTCCTGCTGACCGGCGGAGGACCGGCGGGCGCCACGGAGGTGCTGCCGTACTACATGTGGTCGAACGCCTTCGGCTTCGAGCGCATGGGCTACGCCTCGGCCATGGCCATGGTGCTGCTCGCGGTGCTGGTCGTGCTGTCGCTCGTGCAGTTCCGTTTCCTGCGCGGCGGTGGCGATGACTAGGGTCCTGCTCTGCCTGGTGGTCGCGGTCATGCTGCTGCCCGTCGGCGTCATGGCAGTCGTGGCCTCGGCGCCCGAGGGCGGCGGCGCGGAGTTCAGCCTGTTCGCCAACATCGCCGAGATGTTCGCCGGCGGCGACTTCCCCGTCTACTTCCGCAACAGCCTCATCCTGTCCTTCGGCATCGGCCTGCTCGACGTGCTCTTCGCCGGCGCGAGCGGCTACGCGCTCGCCCGGCTCCGCTTCCGCGGCAAGAAGGTGCTGTTCGTGCTGGTCGTCGGCACGCTGGCGCTCTCCCCCACCGTCGTCATGGTGCCCGTGTACGTGATCGTGCACCAGCTCGGCTGGATCGACACCTACCAGGGCATGATCGTGCCGAGTATGATCAGCGCGTTCGGCGTGTTCCTGGTCCGGCAGTTCGCCCTCGGCCTGCCCGAGGAGTTGCTGCTCGCGGCGCGGGTGGACGGCGCGGGCGAGATCCGAATCTTCGCCACCATCGCCGTCCCGCTGCTGCGGCCCGCGCTGCTGACGCTGTTCCTGCTGCAGTTCCTCACGCAGTGGGACAACCTGCTCTGGCCGATGCTCGTCGCCAACGACCCGGCGCTGTGGCCGCTGCCGGTCGGGATCTCCCAGCTCCAGACCGAGATCGGCTACGACATCCGGCTCATGACCACCGCCGCGCTCGTCACCGCGGTGCCGCCGATCGTCCTCATGTTCTTCCTCCAGCGCTACTACGTCGCCGGACTGACCCTCGGGGGTGTCAAGAAGTGACCGCCTTCGGCGAGTGGACGCTCGTCCACGGCCTGCCCGCGTTCTCGTACACGATGGACCAGGAGCGCGACCCGCGCGCGTCGTGGGACCCGATCCTCGATCCGCCGACCCGGCGGCACGTCGTCCACCTGGGCAACCGGCGCATCACGCTGGTGGCCGACAACTACGGGCGCTGCGACCTGTTCGACGAGCACACCGGGCTGCGCTGGCTGACCCGAGAGACCGGCGTCGCCACGGCCGGCGGCCTGTCGACCGCCGGGTCCACGACCGAGCGGCTGTTCGGCCCGGCGTTCGCGGTGGTGCGGGTCGCGGACGAGCGGGTCCGGCTGGAGCGCACCGTGCTCTGCCCGGAGGGCGAGCAGCCCTGGGTGCTGATCCGGCTGCGCGTGCGCAACCTGACGGACGAGCCGGTACGCCTGCCGCTGACCGAGGAATGGCACTCCCGTCCGGCCGACGTCCGCCTGATCAGCGGCCCGGCGCCGGTCCCCGACCCCGGACTCGAACTGGAGCTGCTCGGCGGCGAACGCACCCGCGCGGGACGTCTCACGATCCCCCTCGACCTGGAACCGGGCGGCGAGCGGACCGTCGAGCTGCGCTACGGCCTGCTCGGCGAGGACGCGCAGGAGATCGGCGGCACCGAGGAGAGCCTCGCCGGGCTGGCCGCGCGGCTGCCCCGGGCACACGCGGGCCAGGCTCCCGAGGCCGAGCGCGAGGTGCCCTGGCACGCGGCGCTGCTGACCGGCGGCGCCTGCGCCGACGGTGTGCTCGGCGGCCACACCCTCGACCAGGGTTCGTGCTACTCCTTCCGGCACGGGTTCAACGGGGCCGCGCGCGACCCGCTCCAGCACGCGCTGCCCCTCGTGTACACCGAGCCCGACCTGGCCCTGTCCGTGCTGCGCAACACCTGCGCCTGGGCGAGCCCCGACGGCGACCTGCCGTACGCGCTGGGGCCGGACAAGTCACCGTGGACCGACCTGTTCCGGCCGTCCGACCAGAACCTGTGGGCGTTGTGGCTGGCCGCCGAGTACCTGGCCGCGACCGGGGACGTGGCCCCGTTCGGCGCGGACGTGCCCTTCCACCCGGTGCACGACGCGCCGCCCGTGCCGCTGGGGGAGCACCTGCGACGGCAGTTCCGCTTCTTCGCCGACGTGGTGGGGCGCGGCGACCACGGGCATGTGCGCATCCTCAACGCCGACTGGAACGACCTGGCGATCTCCAGGAGCGGCGCACCCGCCGAGGACATGGTCGAACGCGGCGAGTCGGTGCTCAACTCCGCGATGGCGGCCTGGGTGCTGCCCCGCTACGCGGCGCTGGCCGAGCGGCTCGGCGACCACGCGACCGGCAAGGAGGCGCGCGAGCTGGGCGCGACCCTGCGCGACCTGGTGGCCGGCGAGTGGACCGGACGCTGGTTCCGCCGCGCCTACGGCCCGGGCGTGGTGGTCGGGGAGGACGACCTGTGGCTGGAGGTCCAGCCGTGGGCGATCCTCTGCGGGGCCGCCACGCCGGACCGGGCCCGCGAACTGCTGACCACGATCGAGACCACGGCCGCCGCCGGATCGCCCCTGGGCGCCCGCGTACGCTGGCCCGCCCTGCCGGGCGGCAAGGCCGGGGACGGCGCGGTCTGGTACGCGATCAACATGACGCTCATCTGGGCCGCCGCCGAGCACGCCCCCGAACTGGGCTGGTCGTGGTGGCGGCGGATGTCGCTGGCCTCCCACGCGGCGGCCTACCCGGAGGTGTGGGAGGGCACGCTGTCCGGCCCCGACGCCTACCTGCCGCCCGAGGCGGCCCGCCCTGGCCGCACCTGGGACCTGGCCGACCTCGGCGTCGCCATGCAGGCCTACCCGGTGGCCAACCTGCACGCGCACGCCCAGCCGCTACTGGCCTACCTGCGGCTGCTGGGCGTCGTACCGGACGGGTCGGGCCGCCTTCACGTCGGTGGCGGCGCGTCGTTCGAGAGCCGGGCGCTGACCGTCACGCCGGACGGGCACGGGCGGCTCGCGGCCACCGGCCCGGTGGAACTGATCACCCCGTCCGGCTCCGTGTCCGGAGCGGGACCGCTCACGTGGTGACGCGGCTCGGGGTCGACGTCGGGGGCACCACCGTGAAGTGGGCGATGCTCGGCGCGGACCACGAGGTGCTCGGCTCGGGCTCCGCGCCGACGCCGCCAGGGCCGGGCGCGGTGGTGGAGCTGGCGCGCGGGCTCGTACGTGAGGGCGTGACGAGCATCGGGATC
This sequence comes from Nonomuraea sp. K271, assembly GCF_009908215.1. Classification (NCBI taxonomy): domain Bacteria; kingdom Bacillati; phylum Actinomycetota; class Actinomycetes; order Streptosporangiales; family Streptosporangiaceae; genus Nonomuraea; species Nonomuraea sp. K271. The sequence goes on from NZ_JAAAHR010000198.1 coordinate 7,648, forward strand.
GGCCTGCCCGGCCACGTCGACCGGGCCGCGGGGATCGCCCGGTTCGTGCCCAACCCGCCGGGCGACTGGACGGATTTCCCCGTCGGGCCGCAACTGAGCGCCGGCACCGGGCTGCCGGTCGCCGTGGTCAACGACGCCCGCGCGTTCGCGCTGGCCGAGCTCCGCACGGGCGCCGCCCGAGGCAGGTCGGACGTGCTGTTCGCGGTGCTCGGGACGGGCGTCGGCGGCGCGGTGGCGCTGGGCGGCGAGATCCTCGCGGGGCCCCGCGACAACCTGGGCGAGGTCGGCCACATCACGGCCGACCCCTCAGGGCCGCCGTGCTGCTGCGGCAACCGGGGCTGCGTCGAGACGTACGCAGCGGCCCCGGCGATCGTGCGGGGACTCGACGGCTTCGCCACCGCCGCCGCCGTCGCGGCGGCGGCACGGTCGGGCGACCGGGAGGCCGCGGCGGCGATGAGCCGGGCCGGCCGGGCGCTGGGAGTGGCGCTCGGCGACGCGGCGGCGCTGCTCGGGATAGGGACGATCGTCGTCGGAGGCGGAGTGGCCGGGGCGCTCGACCTCATGCTGAGCGCCATGCGCGACGAGTTCGAGCGGAGACGTCCGCTCATCGGTGACGTGACGGTGTCGCCCGCCGCGCTCGGCCCGTGGGCCGGGGCGATCGGCGCGGCGCTCTATGGAGGTGAGCCGCAGTGAAGTGGATCAGGCAGGCGATGGAGCTGCTCGGGGAGATCGAGCGTACGCAGGAGGAGCCGATCGCCGCCGCCGCCGGCATCGCGGCGCGGGTGATCGGCGGCGGGGGAGTGGTGCACACGTTCGGGACCGGGCACTCGCGCATGGGCGTGGAGGAGTTGTTCCCCCGTTACGGCTCCTACCCCGGTTTCCACCCCGTCGTGGAGTTGTCGACGACGTTCTACACCCAGGTCGCGGGGGCGAACGGGATGCGGCAGGCGATGTTCATCGAGCGGGTCGAGGGGCTGGCCGAGCAGATCCTGGCCAACTACGAGCTGCGGCCGACGGACGCGGCGATCGTGTTCAGCGTCAGCGGCCTCAACGCGGTCCCGATCGAGATGGCCATGGGGCTGCGCAAGGCGGGCGTGCCCGTCGTCGCGGTGACGTCGTCGCGGGAGACGTACGCGGTCGAGCCTGGCCATCCGAGCGGCACCCGGCTGGCCGACCACGCCGACGTGGTGATCGACCTGCGCACGCCCGTGGGCGACGCGTTGTGCCGGGTCGAGGGGCTGGCCGAGCCGGTCGGGCCGGGCAGCACGCTGGCGGTGGTCGCCGTGGTCAACGAGATCAAGGTCCGTACGGCGGAGCTGCTCGCGGAGGACGGCCTGGTGCCGCCGGTGATCTCCAGCGCCAAGCTCGTCGGCCGGGAGCGCTCCGACGAGCTGTTCGAGGCCGCCTACCTGGAGCACGCGCGCCGGGCCTGCCAGGTGCTGAGGAAGCCGGGCGCATGACCGTCGTGGTGGCGGGGGCCGCCGGCGGCATCGGCCGGGCCTGTGTGGAGGCGGTGCGGGCGGCGGGCGGCCAGGTCTTCGGCGCCGACCTCGACAACGACCTGGACATCACCCGGCCGGGCGGGGCCGAGCAGGCCATCGCCCAGGCCTCGGCGTACGGGAAGATCACCGGGGTCGTGCACGCGGTCGGCATGTCCGGCAGGGCGCTGGGCGACGGCGGCGTCACCGCGTGTGGCGACGAGGCGTGGGACGAGGTGCACCGCGTCAACCACACGTCGGTGTTCCGGCTGCTGCGCGCGGCCATCCCCGCGATGGAGGAGGGCGGGTCGATCGTGGTGGTCGGCTCGGCACTGGGCACCACGCTCGACGACGACTTCCACACCGTCGCCTACGCCTCGTCCAAGGGGGCGCTCATCCCGCTGATCAGGTCGGCCGCCCGCGAGACGGCGCCGCGCGGGGTGCGGATCAACCTGGTCTCCGCCGGCCTGGTGGCCACCCCCATGAGCCGCCGCGCGCAGAACGACCGCGCCATCCAGGCCAGGCTGCCCGAGCTCATGCCGCTGGGGGCCAGGCTCTGCACCCCTGAGGACATCGCCGCCGCCGTGCTCTGGCTGTTGTCGCCCGCGGCAGGGCGTACGACAGGAGCCGTCATCCCCGTCGACGGCGGCTGGCATCTGCGATGAGAGGAACGCTGCGGTGAACGTGCTGTGGGAAGGCGACGTGATCGTCGCGGGAGGAGGCAGCGCGGGGTGCGCCGCCGCGGTGGCGGCCGCCAGGTCCGGCGCCCGCTGCCTCCTGGTGGAGAGCGCCGGATACCTCGGCGGCACCGGCGCGGCGGTGCTCGACACCTTCTACGGCTTCTACGCGCCGGGGCCCACGTCCCCGAGGGTGGTCGGCGGCATCGGGTGGGAGGTGTGCGAGCGGCTGTTCGCCACCGGGTCGGCGTTCGAGCGGCCCAACACCTACGGGGCGGGGACGGGGGTCACGTACGAGCCCGAGGCGCTCAAGCTGGTGTGGGACGAGCTCACCGCCGGCGTCACCGTCCTCCTGCACGCCCGGGTCTGCGGGACGGGCGACGAGGTGGAGACCGTCGCCGGGCGGTTCGCGATCAGGGCGCCGGTGCTGGTCGACGCCACAGGGGACGCGGAGGTCGCCTGGCGGGCCGGGGCCGCGGTCGAGCGGCCCGGCATGCGGCTGCAGCCGATGACCACGACGTTCCGGCTCGGCGGCGTGGACCTGTCGGCGACCTCGGCGGCCGAGCTGCGCGCTCTCATGGAGGAGGCGGGGGACGCCTACGGGCTGCCCCGGCGCGACGGGTCGGTGCACAGGACGGTGCACGACGGCATCGTGCACACCAACCTCACGCGGGTGAGCGGCCTGGATCCCACCGACCCGCTCGACTTGTCGCGGGCCGAGCGTGAGGGGCGGCGGCAGGCGGACGCGTACGTGCGCTTCCTGCGGGAGAAGGTCCCGGGGTACGGCTCCGCCGTGCTGCTGGGCACGTCGATCCGGATCGGGGTGCGGGAGTCCCGACGCCTCAAAGGCCGATATGTCCTGACCGCTGAGGACGTACTGGCCGGGCGGGACCATCCCGACACGATCGCCCGCTGCGGCGCCCCTATCGAGGACCACGACGCGGGAGCGGGGACCCGCTGGGAGTACGTCCGCGACCACGGCACCTACGGCATCCCCTACCGCTGCCTGCTGCCCGCCGCCGAGGCCCTCGGCCTGGTCGTGGCGGGGCGATCCCTGTCCGCGACCCACGACGCGCACGCCTCCGCCCGCTCGATGGGGCAGTGCATGGCCATGGGGGAGGCCGCGGGCACGGCCGCCGCCCTCGCGGTGGAGAGCGCGGCGGAACCGGCGGACGTCGACGTGGACGTCCTGCGCGGCAGGCTGCGCGCGAACGGAGCCATCCTGTGACGGTCCGCACCGTGCTGGGCGACGTCGAGGAGCTCGGCGTCACCTACTCCCACGAGCACCTGTTCATGACCGGCGGCTGGCCCGTGCGCAACGAGCCCGACTACCGGCTCGACTCGCTGGAGGCCGCCGTCGCGGAGGTCACGGCGGCGCGACGGCACGGGCTCGACGCCGTCGTGGAGATGACCCCGCTGGGCTTCGGCCGCGCCCCCCGGCTGATGCGGGCGCTCTCCGAGCGCACCGGCCTGCACGTGGTGGCCGTGACCGGCTTCCACAAGAGCACGTACTACAGCGACGCGCACTGGCTGCACCACTACGACGCCGACGAGATCGCCCGTCTGCTGGTCTCGGAGATCGAGGAGGGCATGGACGAGCTCGGCCTGGTCGGACCGATCGTGCGGCGCTCGCCCGCGCGGGCCGGCGCCATCAAGCTCGCCGCCGGCTACCACCGGCTGCCGCACGTCCGGCTGATCAGCGCCGTCGCCCAGGCCGCGCGCCGCACCGGCGCCCCGGTCGTCACCCACTGCGACAAGGGCACGATGGGGCACGAGCTGCTGGACGCGCTGGACGTCGACCGGGTGGTGCTCGGGCACATCGACCACAACCCCGACCCCGGCTATCTCGTCTCGCTGGCGGAGCGGGGCGCCTACCTCGCCTTCGACCGGCCGGGCCGGGTCAAGTACGGGCCGGACAGCGACGTCGTGGCGCTGGTCGAGGCTCTCGCGGGGCGGGGGCTCGGGCACCGGTTGTTGTTCGGCATGGACCTCGCCCGCAGGTCCTACTGGCCGAGTCTCGGCGGCGGGCCCGGTTTGACGTACCTGCTGGAGAGGTTCGTGCCGCGGCTGGAGGCCGCGGGGCTCGGCGAGGTGGCGCGGGCGGCGCTGACGGGCAACGCCGCCGCGGCCTTCGCGATCGGCTGAGGCTCAGGGGAGGTTCTTCTGGGCGGCGTTGTTCCAGGAGGCGTTGGTGCCGATCTCCGGGGTGGAGCCGGCGAAGGCGCCGCGGGCGTAGGTGTCGCCCTGGAGGGTGTACATCAGCCAGGCGGTCAGGTAGCCGAGGAAGCCGCCGCCGTCGCCCTGGATCGTGTTGTGCCCGGCCCCCTTGAGCATGGCCTTGGCGGCGGGGCCGGGGACGGCCTGGTAGTAGGCGCGGATCGCCGAGTGCGGGGAGATGATGCCGTCCTGGGTGCCGCTGAGGAAGAGCACGGGGCAGTCGAGCTGGTCCACGTGGAACGCGTCGTCCGGGTCGACCCAGATCGGGGCGGGCAGCGCTATCGGCACGACCGACGAGATCAGGCCGCCCGACTTGGTGGCCGTGTTGACGGAGCCGCCCGCGCCCTGCGAGTGGCCGACGGCGCCGACCCTGCCGACGTCGAGCTTGCCGTGGAACACGCTGGAGGAGTCGCCGTTCCTGGCCACCAGGTATTCCGCGGCGTCGATCATCTCCGCGCCGGTGCCCGTCGTCGTGTCCGTCGTGGCGATCACCACGAACCCCCAGGAGGCGAGCTGGTCGAGCACTCCCGGATACTGGGTAGGCACGGCGTCCGTGCCGTTGCCCCAGGTGACGATGGGGTGTTCGACGCCTCCTTCGCCCAGGTCGGCCGGGTAGTGGATGCGATAGCCGGCGGCGACGTCGGCGGCGACGTCGGCGGTGGCCACCTCCCATGGCCCGGCTGCCGCGTAGTGGGCCTCGATCGTGTCGGCGGCCCGCGCTGGGGAGACCAGGACCCCCAGGAGCAGCACCACGGCGGCCATGAGCTTCATGCACCCTCCACAAGACGTACGGATGACCGTATCTTTCGCTTCGCCAGCCACCCTGTCAACACGTTTGACGGCGCACACGCTATCCACCCGCGCCGCAGGCCGCTCGGCGCGCTGGTCCGTCCCGAGCACCTGGAGATCGTGCGCGACTGGGACGTCGTCGGCATGCGGGGCACCGGCTCGTACGGCCTTGTCGCCGAGGACGTCGAGAACGGCAGGGAGTGGACGTTCATCCGCGGCGGCGAGCCGCGATCTACCACGACCATTCCCTGCACGCCCTGCTCGGCGACGCGCTGGTGCCGCAGGAGCACGCCTTCCTGAACCCGGCGATGTACGACGCCGCGGGCGCCGTCCTCATGGGCCGCCCGCCGACCGCCCCCGCCTTCCGCTGAGGAGGCGGTCAGGAGGCCACCAGCGAGAACTCGTCGGCCTGCAGCCACATGTCGCCGTTGTCGGTCCAGATGCCCGCGAACACCTCGACCGAGGTGCGCGAACCGCTGTCGAAGGTGACGGTGAACGGGGTCCACGCGTTCACCGCCCGGAAGTTGACCTCCTTGACCGGTGCTCCTCCCGGCACCCGTACGCCGAAGAAGCCGTTGTCGTTGTTCGGTGACGTCCGCAACCATCCGGTGAGGGTGTAGGTGGTGTCCGGTTCGACCTCGACCACCTGGTGCAGGTCGTGCCAGCCGCTGTTGTGGCGGGCGAACCCGTTGCGGTCGCCGGTGAAGCCCCAGGTGGCCTGGTCGATGCCGCAGTTGCCGTGGCAGGCCCACGGCGCGGCCGGCGATCCCGCGCTCTGCCGTTCGAAGCCGGGGTCCCTGACCCGGTTGGGGTTGGTGATGCCGGCGTCGGGGGTGAGCGTGATCCTCGTCAGGTACACGTTGTACGGCGTCCACTGCGACAGCGCGAGGTACAGGTCGGGTCCCGACGACCACGGGTGCATGAAGCCGCCGTACAGGCCGGGGTAGTCGGCCGAACTGGCGACGACCGCGGGCGCGCTCCACGGGCCCGTGGGCTCGGGCGCGGACCTCAGCACGATGTCGCTGCCCTGCAGGTAGGTCATCAGCCACCTGCCGGTGAAGTCGTTGTAGGCGACCGACAATTCGCCTGCGGGGGCGGGTACGACCGGCGCGGCGGCGGTGTCGGGCCCGCTCTGCCAGGCGGTGCCCGTCCAGTACCGGTAGGCGTCCTTGGACAGCACCTGATCCTCGGGGACCCGCGCGAGGTGCACGGCTCCCGCGCGGCCGTTCGGCGTGCCGTACAGGTAGACGAACCCGTCCCTGCGGACGAGCGCGGCCATCTGGAAACGGTCGGCGCCGCCGGGGTTGTCCCACCGGGGTCCGCCCTCGGTCGTCCAGGTCTGCCCGTTGTCATCGGAGAAGGCGATCCCGGCGTAGTTGGTGTCCCACTGCCCGGGAGGTCCCCAGTGGCGTACGGACATGTAGGCGAGGTACTGGCGCGACCCCACGGACACGCCGGCGGTGGGGATGACGGTGATCTCGTCGCCGTCGACCTTCCTGCTCGGGATGAGTTCCTTGGCGTGCCCCTGGCGGTCGGTGGCCGCGCTGGAGAACGTCATGCCGTCGGACAGGTCACGGTCGGTGCTGCGCAGCAGCACCTGGCTGCGCCAGTCGCCGCCGTTGGCGCCCGGCGGCTCCCAGTCGGCGCCGAACGTGTCACCGAAGGCGGCGAGCACCTCCCCGCCGCCGTTGTCCCACATGATGCCGAGGTCGGTGGCCTTCACCTGCCAGGTGCCGGGGGTGTCGCTGAGGGAGCCGGGGCCGGTCAGCTTGCCGACCACGACCGCGGGCGACCTGGCCGTGGTCGCCTGCGCCGGCAGGGGGGCCGTCCCTCCCAGGGCCACGAGCAGGAGCAGCGCGCTCCCCGTCGGCGCCCAGGCGCGTGAGCCGAGCCTCATCTGCCATCACCTCCGCAGGTGAAATCGATTTCCCACATTCTGGGGCGAGCGGCGGTGATCGTCAAGAGCGCAGCGTGGGCTGATCGACTTGGGTGCGTACGTGTGAACGTTCCACTTGCTCGCGGCGGCCACCCCGGCCGGGTGGCCGCCGCTTCACCCGTCAGGCCCGCGTACGGTCCAACTCCAGGCGTACCCTGGCCAGCCAGGACCCCCAGCCGTCGTCCGGCCGGCTGTCACCGATGCGCAGGTAGAACCCCGGAGAGTCGCCCCGCAGGTCGGCCAGGTCGAACGTGTGCTCCGCCCGGTTGGACCGGTCGCGCACGTCGCCCTCCTCCCGCAGCACCGTCCGCCAGGTCCGCTGGTCGGTCGAGACCTCCACCAGGTAGTGGTTGGCGATGTCGAGGGTCAGCGACCCGCCCGTGACCTGGGCGGGCAGCTCGAACCGGTAGGTGGCGTGGCTGTCGCCGTCGGTGAAACGGGCACGCCCGTCGTGCACCTCGCCGTCGAGCTTCGACCCGCCCGCGTCCAGGAGCCAGGGCTCCTCGGCCGGGGTGCCGGGCGTGAACTCCACGGTGTCGCCGATCAGCGTGATCGCCACCTGCTCCCCGGCCGACCCCTGGCCGGAGGTGGCGGCGAGCCTGACCGCGTGGCTGCCGGGACCGGCCGTCGCCGGCACCGCCACCTCGAACGTCAGGGTCTGGGACGCGCCCGGCGCGAGGGGCCCGAAGCGGGCGGAGGCGGGCCGGACCGTCCAGCCCTCCGGCCCGGTGGCGGTGAGCCGCCCGCTCGCGGGCCTGGTGCCGTGGTTGCCCACGGTCGCGGAGAGCTTCACGGTCTCGCCGGGGGCGGCGAAGACCCCGGAGCTCTCGACGACCAGCGTCGATGTGCCGGGCGGCTCGTGAGCGAGCAGCTCCACCTCCGCCAGCGACACCGTCCTGCCGTCGGTGAACCTGAGCCGGTAATGGGGGTACGCGCTCGGACTGGTGATCTTGAACGGACGCGTCTGCGACCGCCACCGGAAGCTCTCGCCCGCCCGCTTGTCGATCGACTTCCACGCGTTGCCGTCCTTGGAGCCCTCCAGGACCCACCCGGACGGATCCTGGACGGGATCACCCGAGCCGGACGTCAGCGTGTAGTAGCGCGCCGTGCGCTCGCCGTCGAAGGAGTACCGCACCCACTCGGGCAGCGTCGCCCCGGTGGCCGAGTCGTCGTCGAACAGCGCGCTCACGTCCGCGTCGCCGGGCGCCGACGCCGTGCCGCGCCCCGGGCCCGTGAGGTCGTGCAGCGGCGTCGGGACCCGGTCGTCGCCGGTGATCGAGGGCGGAGCGGCGTCCTTCCCGGTGCCCCAGCGCGACGGCTTCGGCCCCATCTCGAACACCAGTTCGCCGCCCTTGGCGATCAGGTCATGCGGCAGGTACGTCTTCCCGTACGGCTTGCCGTTGACCTTCAGCCCCTGGACGTACACGTTGCGGGCGCTGTTGCCCGGCGCCTTGATCACCAGCTTCCTGCCGTTCTCCAGGCGCAGGGTCGCCTTCGTGAACAGCGGCGAGCCGATCGCGTAGTAGGGGCTGCCCATCTGCAGCGGGTAGAAGCCGAGGGCGCCGAAGATCTGCCAGGCCGACATCTCCCCGTTGTCCTCGTCTCCCGGGTACCCCTGGCCGATCTCGCTGCCCAGGTACAGCCGCGAGAGCGCCTCGCGCACCTTGGCCTGGGTCTTCCACGGTTGTCCCGCGTAGTCGTACATGTAGGGGATGTGGTGCGAGGGCTGGTTGCTGTGCCCGTACTGGCCCATCCGGATGTCGCGGGCCTCGCGCATCTCGTGGATGATCCCGTTGTACGAGCCGGGGAACAGCGCGGTCTCCTGGTCGTCGAAGAACGCGTCGAGCTTGCCGGCCAGCTTGTCCGCGCCGCCGTACAGGTTGGCCAGGCCGCGGCCGTCCTGCGGCACGTGGAAGGCCATGTTCCAGCCGTTCGTCTCGGTGTAGTCGTGGCCCCAGTCGCGCGGGTCGTACGCGTCCGGCTTGAGCCGGAACGAGCCGTCGGCGCTCCTGCCCTGGAAGAAGCGGACCGCGGGGTCGAACATGTGCACGTAGTTGAGCGCCCGGTTCCTGAAGTACTCGTGCTCCTCCAGGTAGCGGGCGCGCTGCGCGCCCTTCGACCGTTCGGCCAGCGCCTTGGCCATGTTCGCGATGCCGAAGTCGTTGATGTAGCCGTCCATGGCCCACGACATGGCCTCGCCCGTCGACTCCGTGCTCGTGTAGCCGAGGAAGACGGAGGTGGAC
>NZ_JAAAHR010000199.1:0-16803 GCF_009908215.1 Nonomuraea sp. K271
CGCCCGACCCGCCCCTTGCTGAGATAGCCGGTGCCGCCCGCCCCCGCGATGACCGGCTGCCAGCTCAGCAGGCGGGCGGTCTGCGCGGCGTAGGTCTCCCAGCGCGGCACCGGCCCCGACCCTACGGTGAAGCTGTCACCCACGAACATCACGACCGGCGTGGACGGCCGCACGACGGGCGTGGCGGGCACCAGCGGCGGGGACGCCTCCGCACCGGCGTTGCACCCGCACAGGAACTCCGTGCACAGGCCCAGCAGCGCGAGAACCGGCGCGATCCGGGAACGACGCGTCAGGCCGCGCATGACCACCTCTGAGGGCTAGGCTGCCGATATGACCTACGACCTCCACGGGCGGACGCAACGGCTTGAACTGTCAGACCAGGATCTTCGCGACTTCGAAGCCGTGGTGCTGGAGTCGTCGCCTGAGGGGATCGTGCTGAGCAGGTCGGCATTCTATCCAGGTGGCGGCGGCCAGCCGGCGGATCAGGGAGTTCTGCTCTGGCAGGGGGTCGAGACCCGCATCGTCGGGGCGCGCAAGGGCGACGACCTCCAGCTGATCCCGGCGGAGGGCGACCCCGTCCCGCCGGCCGGCACGGTGGTCGAGGCCGCGGTGGCCGACGAGCGGCGTTCGGCCCTGATGCGCACCCATTCGGGGCTGCACGTGCTGTGCGGGGTGGTGTTCCGTGACTACGGCTGCCTCGTCACCGGCGGCAACATGGACGAGCTGACCGCCAGGATGGACTTCAACCTGCCCGAGGTGCCCGCGGGGTTCAAGGAGGCCGTCGAAGACGCCTGCAACGCCGAGATCGCCGCCGACCGGCGCATCGACGTGCGCGTGCTGCCGCGCGCCGAGGCGTTCGCCATTCCCGACATCATCCGCACGGCCACCAACCTCGTGCCCGAGACCGTGCAGGACGTGCGGATCGTCGACATCGTCGGCCTCGACACCCAGGCCGACGGCGGCACCCACGTGGCCTCCACCAAGCAGATCGGCCACATCAAGGTCGCCAAGATCGAGAGCAAGGGCCGCGGTTTCCGCCGCCTCCGCATCCAGGTCTCCAGCTGACCGATGTGCAGCACGCTGGACTGATCTGTCCGAACCGATACGATTTGCCGCCATGGGTATCAGGCTCACGATGGCTGCCCTCGCGGCCACCGCTCTGACGTTGACCGCAGCCCCCGCCATGGCGGCGCAGGCCGGGATAACGGACGAGGTGACGATGACCCTCGGCAAGGACGGCAGCCTGCACGTGGTCGAGAAGATCACGGGGGCGTCGGGGGGGCTCAAGCGCACGTTCATTACCAGGACCCGGCACGACGACGACAACGACCGCCTCTACCAGATTTCCAACGTCAAAGGCGGCACCTACGCCGACGGCGTGCTCACCGTGACGGGCGGGACGGTCGAGTACGACGTCAAGGGCGCGGTGACGCCGTCAGGCGGCATCGAGGAGCTGCGCTGGTTCGCCGTGAACGGCTGGAACCAGCAGGTCGCCAAGGCGACGGTCAAGGTGAGCGGCCCCGGGCAGGTGCAGAACCTGTCCTGCTTCGCCGGCGAACTGACCTCGGCGATCGGCTGCACCTCGGCGTCCATGGACCACACTGCCACCCAGGCCGAGTTCGAGCAGGAGAACATCGCGCCGGGCGACGCGCTGACCGTGGTCGTCGGATACCCGAAGGGTTCCAGCACCGGCACCCCCATCCTGGAGAGACGTTTCTCACTGGCCTCCGCGTTCACCCTCGACCTCGTCACCGGCGGCGCGCTGGCAGCGCTGCTGGTCCTGCTGCTCGGCGGGTTCGGCCTGCTCTACTGGACGCGGGGCCGGGACGCCCGGGTCGCCGACCACGACAAGGACGTGATCAACCCGGTGCAGAACGGGCACTTCGCTCCGCCCGACGGGGTACGTCCCGGCCAGATCGGCACGCTCGTGGACGAACAGGCCGACGTCGTCGACGTGACGGCCACGATCGTCGACCTGGCGGTCCGTGGTCACCTGCGCATCGACGAGCAGCCCCGCCAGACGTACGACGCGCCCGACTGGATGCTCGTCAGGCTGCCCAACGCGCCCGTCAACACGCTCCTGCCGTACGAGCGGGCGCTCTACGACGCCATCTTCGACGGCCGTGACGCGGTGCTGCTGTCGCAGTTGTCCGGCTCGTTCGCCACCCACCTGGGCGCGGTGCGCGACGCCCTCTACGCGGACGTGGTCGAGCAGGGCTGGTTCGCCCGCCGCCCCGACACCGAGCGCACCCGGTGGACGACCATCGGCGTGGTGCTCATCGGCGTGGGCCTGCTGTCCACGGTCGCGCTGGCCTGGTTCACGACGTACGGGCTGCTCGGCCTGGCGTTGATCATCGCGGGTGGCGCGCTGGCCGTCGGCGGGCAGTACATGCCGGCCAAGACCGCGAAGGGCTCGGCGGCGCTGGCGCACACCATGAACTTCCGCGACTTCCTCTTCTCCGGCGAGCTGGGCGACGTGCCCGAGCAGCACAGGGTGGAGCTGTTCTCCCGCTATCTGCCCTATGCCGTGATCTTCGACGGGGTGGAGCACTGGTCGCGGGTGGTGGCCTCGGTCACGGGCAACGGCCACCAGTCGGACAACCTCTACTGGTATCACGGCCCCGCGGAATGGGACCTGTCGAAGTTCGCCGGCTCGATGCGCACGTTCACCACGACGACCTCGGGCGCCATCTCCACCAGCCGCCAGTTCCGCACCCTCTGACGCGAGCCCCGCTCAGCGCAGACGGACCCGCAGCTCGCCGACAGGGCGGCCGCCGCCGAGCACCGGCGGGGCGCCCAGCTCGGCAAGCTCGGGGGCGTCGAGGCCGAGGGAGCGCAGCGCCGCCACGGTGACGGCCACGCGGGCGCGCTGCGCACCGTCCTCGATCTTGATGGTGCCGGCTCGCCCGTCCTCGAACACGAACGCGTCGAACGCCTCCGCACCCGCCTTCACCATGAGCCCGGGCAGCGCCCTCATGAGCGCCGCCTCCGGTCGCTCGGTGCCCGAGGTCCACTCGGGGTAGGTGCGCATCGCGTCGAAGATCTTGCGTTCGTACGAGTCGGGCGACGACAGCGCGTACGCACGGAACGCCTTGACCACCCCGAGCATCGACACGAACAGCAGCGGCGCCCCGCACCCGTCGGCACCGGTGGCCGCGATCCGCTCCCCCGTCAACTCCTCCACCGTGTCGCGGATCGTGCGCTGCAGCGGATGCCTGGGCTCCAGGTAGGTCTCCGTCGGCCAGCCGTTCGCCACGCAGGTGGCCAGCATGGCGGCGTGCTTGCCGGAGCAGTTCATGTGGACGCGGCTGCGCTCGGTCACCGTCCGGTCGAACGGATGGTCCTCGGGGCAGCGCAGGGCCGTCTCCTCCAGCCCCGCCCCGGCGAGGATCTTCCTGACGCCGTCGAGATGGAACGGCTCACCCGAGTGGGAGGCGCAGGCCAGCGCGAGCAGCTCGTCCTCAAGCCGCAGGCCGGCACGGAGCATGCCGAGCGCCTGCAGCGGCTTCAACGACGAACGCGGCGAGGCGGGCACGTGCACCGCGCCCCTGGTCTCGGCCAGGCGCCCCTCGGCGTCCACGGTCAGCATGCGGGCCTGGTGCGTGGATTCCACGAACCCCGACCTGACGACTTCCACGACCACCGACATGTCACGACCTCTTTCTTGGCGAGTCTACGGACGGTTTTATCTGGTCCAGAATGGATGTCCATGCGAGCAGTCGTACAACGAGTGAGTTCGGCATCGGTCGAGGTCGACGGGCGGACTGTGGGGGCGGTCACCGAGCCTGGCCTGCTCGTCCTGGTGGGCGTCACCCACACCGACACGCGCGCCGAGGCTGCCAGGCTCGCCGCCAAGCTGTGGGGCCTGCGCATCCTGCACGGCGAGAAGTCGTGCTCCGACGTCTCGGCGCCGCTCCTCGTGATCAGCCAGTTCACGCTCTACGGTGACGCCCGCAAGGGCCGCCGGCCCACCTGGCAGGCCGCGGCCCCGGGACCGGCCGCCGAGCCGCTGGTGGAGGCCGTCGTGGACGAGCTGCGCGCGCTGGGCGCCCATGTGGAGACGGGGGTGTTCGGCGCCGACATGAAGGTCTCGCTCGTCAACGACGGCCCCATCACCCTCCTCCTGGAGGTCTGAGGCCTCAGCGGATCCGGCGGCGCAGCGACGGGTCGATGGTGACGTTGCGGCCCGCGTCGGGCGCCACGATGACCTCCTGCGTGGCGGCCACCCCGCCGGCCAGCAGCGACGCGTCCACCGGCACCGTCCGCTTGACCACGGCCAGGGCGATCGGGCCCAGCTCGTGATGGCGTGCCGCCGTGCCGACCACGCCGACCTCCTGGCTCTCGAAGATCACCGGAGCGCCGTGCGGGGGCAGCGTGTCGACGCTGCCGTCGAGGTGGAGGAACACCAGGCGGCGCGGCGGATGCCCCAGGTTGTGCACGCGCGCCACGGTCTCCTGGCCGCGGTAGCAGCCCTTGGTCAGGTGGACGGCCGAGCCGACCCAGCCGACCTCGTGCGGGATGGTCTTGTGGTCGGTCTCGAACCCCAGCCGCGGCCGGCCCGCCTCGATGCGGAGCGCTTCGTAGGCCCACAACCCGGCCATCGGTCTGCCCAGGTGCTCGCCCAGCTCGGCCCGCGGCACCAGGAAGTCCTCGCCGGCCGTGGACAACACCGCCAGGTCGTCGACCCGCGACACCTCGACGCGCATCATGAACCGCATCCGGTCGAGATAGTCGACCAGGCTCTGGGCGGTGCCCGGCTCGACGTGGGCCAGCACGCTCTCACCGTCGTCGACCAGCGTCATGTGGTGTTGCACGCGGCCCTGGAGGTCCAGGTCCAGCGTCTGGGTCCACTCGCCGGGGGTCAGCGTGTCGAGCTTCTGCGAGGTCAGGTCGTTGAGCCATTTCAGCCGGTCGGCGCCCGCGACACGGATCACCTCGCGGTTGCTGCGGTCGACGACCGCCTCCCCCTTGGCCAGCGCACGCTGCTCGGCGAACAGGTCGCCGTAGTGGGCGGCTACGTCGGAGTCCGGATCGTCGGCGGCGACGGCACCGGGAAGGTCGAGCAGAGGGCTACGCATGCCTCCAGGCTATCGGCAGTCGCGGCAGCGCCCGAAGACGGTCAGGTGGTGCACGTCGGCGACGAACCCGAGCTCTTCGTCCAAGCCCTTGACCAGGCCGTCGGCCATCTCGGGGCGCACCTCGATCACCTCGTCGCAACCCCGGCACACCAGGTGCACGTGGTCGGCCTCGGCGGCCAGATGGTAGGTCGGCGCTCCGTGCCCGAGGTGGGTGTGGGTGACCAGGCCGAGCTCTTCGAGCAACTCCAGCGTGCGGTAGACCGTCGAGATGTTCACGCCGCGGGCCGTCTCACGGACCTTGACGCAGATCTCCTCCGGCGTGGCGTGCATCAGCTCCTTGACCGCCTCGAGGACGAGCTGGCGCTGCGGGGTCACGCGGTAGCCCTTGGCACGGAGTTGCTCGTGCCACTGCGTCTCCGTCATGCCCCGAGTGTAAGGCGCGTGGCCCGGACCTGCTGCCGGACGGCCGGACGATATTCGCTTGCCCCTTCGCCGGGGAAGCACATAGCTTCGTTGGTACGCGGAAAGGAGGTGGTCCAAACAATGGTGATTCATAGTTGGACTAGCGAGGTGGTTGTCCGCTAGAGCCGCGGACTCGTTGTCTCGTGGCGTTCGCGAATACGAGGCAACCACCGGGGCCCCTGGCAGCCGGAGGGCGGGATGTCATCCCGACCTTGGTCCATCCGGCCCGTCTGCTCGGCAGGCGGAGCGTCGCCCGGGGCCCTTCTTCATGCCCGGACACGTCCCGTCAGTGCTGCCCCCTGGCCGGGATGCCCAGCTTCTCGCACGCGTCGCGATAGAGGCGCACGACGGCCATCCGCACCTGCGAACGCTCGGTCAGCGTCTCGCCCCACGGCACCCGGACCCGCTCGCCGCCGTCGACGGTGAACTCGATGCCCTCGGCGTCGACGTCGCTCGTCACGGCGGTCGTCGCCTCCGGCCGGCCCCCGAGCCCGCGTACGATGATCAGCGCGTCGTCGGGGTGGTCGTCGTTCATGTGACTCTTGATCGCCTGGACGGCGGCGGGAGTGAATGGCGTGCTCATCGGCTCACGCTACCTTCTTCAGCTCCGCCGACATATGGTCGGTGAGCGGGTGTCCGACGGCGGCCATCTCATAGGCCCACATGAGGTTGCCGTTGACGAGCCCGTAGAGCCGGTGACCCGCGGTGTACTCTTTGGCGGAGCCCGTGCGCGCCACCACGTCGGTGCGCAGCTCGATCTTGTGGAAGACCACCTCGCCGATGTAGATCTCGACGATGCCGGTCGGGTGCGAGAGCACCACCTCGACCTGCCTGCCGGGCTGCGGCCGCCAGTATCCCGACTCCGTGGCCAGCGGCCTGACGCGGTTGCCGGCGTCGTCGAGCAGCCACGTGCGGCTGACGTACGTCAGGAACGGCTTGCCGTTGTGGCCGAACTCGACCTCCTGCCCGAAGTTGAAGCTCTCGATCGTCGGGTAGCCGCCCACGCCGGCGCCTTCCCATCGCCCCAGCAGGAACGCGATCGGCTCCAGGTCGGTGTGCACCTCAGGTTCTTCCATGCTCCCCAAGCGTAGTAGGGGGCGTTAGGGTGACGGGCATGGCACGATCTCTGGTGATCAAGGTGACCGCGGGAGCCGACGCGCCCGAGCGCTGCAACCAGGCGTTCACGGTCGCGGCCGCCGCGCTCGCGAGCGGTGTTCCCGTTTCTCTGTGGCTGACCGGCGAGGCGTCGTGGTTCGCGCTGCCGGGGCGGGCCAAGGAGTTCAGCCTGCCGCACGCCGCGGACCTCAGCGATCTGCTCGACGCCGTGCTGGCCGGGGGGCGGGTGACGCTCTGCACGCAGTGCGCCGCCCGCAGGGAGATCACCGTCGACGACCTCATCGACGGCGTGCGCATCGCCGGGGCTCCGGCGTTCGTCGAGGAGGCGGTCGCCGAGGGCGCCCAGGCTCTCGTCTACTGACCGGCCCCCGCGGGGAGCGGCTCGCCGGTCTCCAGCAGGGTCTTGAGGCTGCTGACCAGCTCGGGCCAGCCGTCGCTGACGGCGTCGCGCACGGCGCTGTCCGGAGGGAAGCCGCCGTGCACGATGGTCAGCTTGACCATCTCGCCGGCCTGCCCGATCTCGAAGGTCACCGTTGATCTGGGCTCCGCGGCCATATCGGCGCGCGTCTCGCCGCTCAGGCCGACGCTTTCGGCGAACTCCGGTGTGAAGGTGTGCCACGTGTAGGCCAGCCGGCGCGGCGGGTCGGCCTCCAGCACGACCTGTTCGGGGTCCTCCATCGTGACGCCGAGCTGCTTCCAGGTCACGGTCGATCCGGCCGTCCAGTCGGACTCGAGCTCCACGCCCCAGTAGCGCTTGGTGAATGCGGGGTCGGTCAACGCCTGCCAGAGGCGTTCTGGTGTGGTTTTGATGTAGGTCGTGTAGACGAAATCGTGGCTCGTCATGGAAGCGCTCTCCAATGCCGTCTTGAGGTCGGTCAGGGCGCCGGCCCGGTGGCGGTCGTATCTGTTGATCCAGCGGTCCGCGATGGCGTTGATCGGCACGGCGTTGAGGTAGTGCAGCTTCTCCCTGCCTCGCCACACCGTGGTCACCAGGTTGGCCGCCTCCAGCACGGCCAGATGCTTGCTGACCGACTGCCTGGCCATGTCGAGCTCGGTGCACAGTTCGCGAAGAGTCTGCCCGCTGCGCGCGTTCAGGCTGTCCAGCAGCCTGCGCCGGCCGGGGTCGGCCAGAGCCTTGAACACCTCGTCCATCTACCGCCGTCCAGATTCATGCAGCCTTCCGGCTGCCTTTTACAATAGGCAACCGGAAGGCTGCATGTCAACGGGCGTAAACCGCTCCGGCCTCGCGACCGGTCAGCCGGGCAGGACGGACGCCAGGCGTTCCTGGCGGAGTGCTTCGTAGCGGGAGTCGTCGAGCGGCGCCAGGTCGCCGACGCACCACGACAGCAGCAGGTCGGCCAGCGCCGGGTTGCGGGCCAGGGCGGGGCCGTGGAGGTAGGTGCCGACCACGTGACCCGCGTAGCACCCTTCGAACCCGTTGCCGTTGCCGGTGCCCACGATCGTCCTGGACAGCGCCTTGACCCCGGGGCCGAGGTGGGTGACGCCCATGTGGTTCTCGAAGCCCGTCAGCGTGGGCAGGTTGAGCGCGGCGTCGACCTCCGCCACCAGCTCGCCCACCGCCCGCGCCGCCCCGCGGGAGCTGGAGATGTCGAGCAGCCCGATGCCGTCGACCGGCTGGCCCTCCTCGCCGCCGAACGTGCTGCCCATGATCTGGTAGCCGGCGCACACCGCCAGCAGGACCGCGCCGCCGGCGACGGCGCGGTGCAGGCCGCCGTCCCTGCGCAGGCGCTCGGCGGCCAGGATCTGGGGGCGGTCCTCGCCGCCGCCGATGAGATAGAGGTCGCCGGTCTCCGGCACCGGATCGGCCGAGCGTACGTGGATCGTCTCCGTCTCGACGCCCCGCAGCTGCGCCCGCCGCTCCAGGACGAGCACGTTGCCCTGGTCGCCGTAGGTGCTCAGCAGGTCAGGGTAGATCCAGACGATACGCAGGGCGCTGTCAGACGGCACGACCGAACTCCGATCGGATCTGCTGGAAGGCGGTGTAGTTGGCGATCACGTCGACCCGGCCGGGCGGCTGCATGGCCAGCGCCTCGGTGAACGTGTCGCACAGCGTGAACGGCACCTCGGCCACGTCGAGCCGGAGCGCCAGGTCGAGGCGGCGCTCGCCGGTGACGAACACGGGCCGGCCGCGCAGGATGCGGTAGTCGACGTCCCACAACCACGACGTGTCGCGGCCGTCGGGACCCTGGGCGTTGACCGACAGGATGATGGGCAGCTGCGGGTCGGCGACGTCGAACGCCTCCAGCCAGCCCGCCGGGTTCTTCGACAGCAGCAGCCGCGCGTAGCGGCCGTCACGCTCGACCGTGGTGTAACGGCCCGCGACCGAGGTGACCTCGCGCAGCCTGGGCAGCGCCCGCTCGACCGGCACCCCGAAGGCCGCCGCCACCGCCAGCGCCATCACGGCGTTGGAGCGGTTGGCCTGGCCGGGCAGCTGGATGTCGAGCAGCCACCGCTCGCCGTCGGGGTCGAGCGCCACGTCGTCGTCGACCGCCCACTGCGGCTCCGGCCGGTGGAAGGTGCACTCGCGGCACGCCCAGTCGGCGTCCTTGCGGTCGAGAGGGCCGCCGCACTCGGGGCAGCACCAGGAGTCTTCCTTCCACCGCTGCCCGCCGGCGACCCAGGTGACCTTGGCGGCCGTGGAGGCGCCCCAGGTGACGAGCGGGTCGTCGCAGTTGGCGATGACGTGGGTGGGCTTGCCCGACAGCGCCCTGCGCCACTTCTGCGCGAGCAGCCAGATCTCGGCGGCGCGGTCCATCTGGTCGCGGCTGAGGTTCATCAGGCAGACGACGCCCGCCCCCGTGGTGTCGAGCACCTCGGGCAGATATTTCTCGTCGACTTCGAGCACGCCGTAGGGGGCGCCTTTGTACTGGGACAGCGCCGAGACGTGGCCGGCCGGCATGTTGGCCCCGAACGCGTTGGTCGCCACCTCGCCGAGCTCCAGGAGCGCCGAAG
This sequence comes from Nonomuraea sp. K271, assembly GCF_009908215.1. NCBI lineage: Bacteria > Bacillati > Actinomycetota > Actinomycetes > Streptosporangiales > Streptosporangiaceae > Nonomuraea > Nonomuraea sp. K271. Next base: position 9,630 of record NZ_JAAAHR010000199.1, read on the forward strand.
TGACCAGCCTGGTCGTGGTCGTCTTGCCGTTGGTCGCGCTGATCAGCGCCAGCTTGCGGTCGAGGGCCAGCTTGCGCAACAGATCGGGCTCGAGCATCAGCCCGACCCGCCCACCGATCACCGAGCCGTCACCGCGCCCGGTCATCCTGGACAGCGTGGCGGCACTGCGGCCCAGGGCACTGGCGAGCTGCGCCCGCAGAGGAAGCTGGGTCATGTGCATGGATCCTAGTCGTGGTTGACCCCTTCGCCGCCTACGTGAAGGAAAACGCGGCCCTGCAGTCACCCTCAGGATGCCGGAACCGGGGCGGGGGACGGCGCCGTCGGCTCGGCGAAGGTGATCTCCGGAGCGCCGCCTTGGTCGAACGGCAGGACGAAGCGGCGCGGCCACGACAACACCCCCTCCAGCCATCCGGCCCCCATCGTCTGCCCCACGTGCCGGAGCCGGGCCGAGGCCTCGATGCCGATCGCGACCGTCATGACGTCCCGCTGCACGGACTCGTTCTCGTCGTCCCCGAGGATCACCCGCCAGGCCAGCTCCCTGTTGCGGGCCACCTCCATCGACAGCGGGTGGTGGCGCAGCGCCTTGGCGCGGTGGCCGAGCAGCTCGGTGGGCGCGAGGTCGCCGACGCCGTTGCCGTTCGGCTGGCGGAAGAGGGCGTACTCCATGGGCGGCGCAGAGGTGCGCAGGTCGGGGGCCGGGCGGCCGTACGGGAAGAGCCGGTCCACCTCGTGCAGCCAGCGCACCTGCGGGATGACCCACGACGCCCCGGGCCGTTCGCCGCCGTTGTCGAGCGCGGCGAGCAGCCGCGTGGCCGTCTCCGCGGCCTTCTCCGTCAGCAGCGCCGGGTCGAACCAGCTCCGCAGCGACCAGGCCCGCCGCTGCACCGAGCGCTCGATCAGGGTGGCCAGCAGGCACTCCCTGCGCCGCGCGGGCAGGTCGGCCCAGGCGGCCGACAGGGAGCGCGGCACGCCGGGCAGCGGCCGGTTGCTGACGAACGCCAGCACGACCGTCTCGCACCAGATGCGCAGCCAGGCCCACTCCGGCGCGTCGGCCAGCACGTCGGCCTCGCGCAGCTCGACCAGCGTGCACGCCTGCCCGGTGCGGCACTGCTTGCCGCAGGCCGCCGACCTGCGGCCGCGGATCGGCGGCGGCGGTCCCGGCACGACCTTCTCCCTCGACTCCCCCAGCGGCACGCGCACCCGCAGCGGCCGGTCCATGCCGTCCGCGAAGACGGCGGCCGCGCCCGGCTGCAGCGAGACGACGTGCCGGGACTGCTCGTCGCTGAGGTTCATGGCGGCGCCGACGAGCCTCCTGTCGTCCTCGGCCGGCAGCCGGTGCACCACCTTCAGCGCGGTGTTCTTGACGACGTCGGAGACGAGCTTGGTCGGGATCTGCTCGGCGACCACGATGCCCTCCCCGTACGCCCTGATCTCGGCGAGCAGGCCGGCCAGCAGCTCGACCGCGTGGGTGGAGGCCCGGCCGTGGCCGCGGTCGCGCAGCAGCCGGTGGGCCTCCTCGATCACGATGACGTGCCGCAGCTCGGGCGACTTCTCCCGTCTGGCCCGCATGCGCAGGTGCTCCACGATCCTGATGATCAGCGTGCCCATGAGGAACGCCTTGTCCTCGTCGTTGGCGACGTCCTCGATGGCCAGGACGACGTCGCGCTCCAGCAGGCCGCCGATGTCGGCGGGATGCCCGCCCTCGAAGAAGCGGCCCGCCGAGCCGACGCGCAGGGAGCGCAGCCGCAGCGAGATGAAGCCCTCGACGTCGGCCTGGACCTCGCGGCCGTAGCCGATCTCCTTGATGACGTCCATGGCGTGCTGCTGGAGTTGTTCGAGGGTGGGGACGCTGGGCGGGACGTTCGCGCCGGGCACGGCGCCGCCCGTGACGACGTCCCAGCCGGTGGCCTCGTAGACGCGCTGCAGGGCCAGCGACATGATCTGCGGGAACGGCTCCTCGGCGTCGAACGCTGCCATGAACAGCGCCCTGACCATGTCGATGTGGGCCTGGACGGGGTAGCCGGGCTCGGGTTCGAGCGGGTTGATGCTGAACGGCACGCCGTCGGGCGCCGACGGGTTGATCACCGTGAGGGGGTCATCGATCCGGCCGGCCATGGCGGCGTACTCCGACTTGGCGGGTTCGATGGCCAGCCACGGGATGCGGGCCCTGCTGAGCTGCTCCAGCAGGTGCCTGACGGTCTGCGACTTGCCGGAGCCGGTCGCTCCTGTGATGAACGCGTGCCGGTTGAGCGTGGCCAGCGGCACCTGGAACGTGCCGACCCCCCTGTCCTGGCCGTCGAGGATCTCGCCCAGCTCCAGCTCGCCCGCGTCGGCCTCGGACGTCACGTCGAAGAAGCCCGAGTCGAGCACCCGTACCCCGGGCACCTCACGCCGGGGCAGCCCCGCCAGCGCGGCCAGCGCGCCCGCGGTCGCGGCGAACGGCGCCGCTGCCCCGTCGGACGGGTCCTGCATGGTGATGGCGAGGGCCTCGGACAGCGCGTGCACGGCGCCGTGCGAGCTGCGCAGCCGGTACGGGTGGTGACTCATCTCGACGGACCCGACGAGCACGGGCGCGATCTGCCGCAGCTCCTCGGCGGTGGCGCCGCCGGCCAGCACGCGCACGTTCCAGAGCCCCGCCTCGCGGAAGGCGTCCAGCTCCTGCATGCGGCGCTCGGCGCGCTCGGCGTCGAAGCGGGAGCGCTCGGAGGCGTCGCCGTACTGCCTGAGCACGTTGAGCTGGGTGCGCAGGTGCGCCACCTCGGCGTCGAGCAGATCGGTCGGCTCGGCCACCACCAGCCACGCGAAGGGCCGCGACATGAGCGTCACCAGCGTCGACTCGAACAACGTCGGCCGCTTCAGCTCGTCGGGGTCGAGCTCGGAGAACTCCCGCCCCCTGCCGCCCAGCGGCGGAGCCTGCCGCCCCGGGCACGGCGTCCACACCAGGTCCGCCAGGTCGGCGAGGTACTCCTCGTCGAGCTGCACGCCGCGCGCTCCGCCGGGGAACAACAGCGGTTGCGGCCCGCTCGGCCGGCCGGGCGCGTCGGTGGACCTGCGCGGTTGGCGCGGCGGCGAGAGCGGCCCCGCGTTCGTGATGAGTTCGAGCGGCGCACCCGACCCTCTGGACAACCAGCCGATCACGAACGGCCGGTCGCGCTGCGCCGCCGAGAGCACCGCGGGAAGCACGGTGACGAAGTCCCATTCCGCCGACGAACTTCGCGAGGGCGCTGCGATCGACTGGATTCGGTACCAGGGTCCGCTCAGCGAGACACTCGGCTGCATTTCATTCCCCCACAGACGGTTCTTTGTTAAATTCCGCCAACCGTCAGCTCGTCGCCTTGACATTGACCATGTCATTGCCTGCCCTTGCGCCAGTCCAGGCGTGGCGGTGGTGGCCCGAGGTTCGCAGGGGGTTCTCCGTCGCCGTCCTGGGCGCGCGGGTCGAGCGACAACACGGCGTCGCGCACGTCCTCCAGCTCGCCGAGAGTGGTCTTGGGGAAGGACAGGATGGCCGGGTTGGCGTCGGCGAGCCGGACCCGCCTGCCCTGGGCGGTCGCGTCCGTGACGATCACCGACGTGGTGGGCAGCTGCTGGAGCTGGTGCGGCTCGACGAGGAACTCGCGCGAACGTTGCAGCACCCGCTCCTTCTCCGAGATCTTGTCGGCGGTTCTGCCCCACTCGGTGGACTCCGCGATGTCGCCGGCCAGGTCGTGACTCTCGTCGCGGTCCTGCCTGTCGTCCTCCACCTGCGCGACCGTGGAGATGTAGGCGCCGTCGAGCCCCGGCAGCGAGGCGCTGATGGTCTCGGTGAGCTGGGCCAGCTCCAGCCGGTGCTCGGTGCCGACGTGCTCGCTGGCGACGCGGGCGTCCTCGGCGTTGCCGAGCCGCATGAAGGCCACCGCCGCGTGCCCGCGGCCCAGCCGCTCGCGTACGGTCGGCGTCAGCGACCTGTACGTCAGCACGAGCCCCGTACGCGAGGTCTCGCAGGCGTCCATCAGCCGGTCGAGCACGTCGCCCCTGAGCTTGTCGGCGCCCGCCACGATGATCGTGTGGTACCAGGGCCGGTTCGACGCGGGCGACTGGCGCAGGATGTGGGTGAGCGCGGTGGCCACGTACGTACCGAGCACCCGGTTGCCGAACACGCCCGCCTGGCGGTCCATGCTCACCACGCGCAGACGGGCGGGCGGCAGGCGTACGGCCTCGGTGCCGAGCGACTCCAGCTTGCGCAGCTGCGACTCCAGGGCCCAGGCCCGCTCGATCACCACGCGGTCGCTCACCCCTCGGCCGAACAACGTGCCGATGCGCTCCAGCTGCGTCGCGGTGAGCAGCCCAAACCTCAGGTCGTCGCGCGGGTCGCCCACCTGCGCCAGCGCCCGCAGCGCGGCGGTGACCTGGCTGATCGTGGCGTTCTCCCCGAGCACTTCGAGCACCCGCTCCAGGATCGCGTTGTCGAAGCTGAGGTCGCGCGTGCTGCGGTGCTCCTCGCTGACGCTCACCACGTGCGCCAGCACGTCGGCGAACGCCTCGGGCTTGAGCGTGGCGCCCAGGTCGAGCTTGGGCAGGTCGGTCGGGAGCACCCAGACCAGGGGGTCGTCGCCGCCCTTGCGGGCCAGCTCGATCAGGTCCTTGGCGATCGCGCCCTCCGACAGGTCGAGCACGGTCAGGTGGCCGCCGCTGTAGAGGCGGGTCGCCCCGAGGAGGGTGATCAGCGCCGACCACCCGGGTAACGTGCCGCCCGCCACGTCGATGCGGTCGAGCTCGTCGGGCACGGCGACGGCGTACCAGGTGAGCTGCTTGTCGTGGCGGTCCTTCGACTCCTGCCACTCGCGGTAGCGCTGGGCGTGCTCCTCCTGTGCGCGGAACAGCTCCCTGTCGCGTTGGCGACGCCGGCGTTCGTCCTCGGCCTGCTGCTCCTGCACCCGGTGTTTCACCGCCCGGTCGCCCTGCAGCAGCGCGTACGTGCAGATGCCCGCCACGCCGCCGGCGGCGACCAGGCCGAGCAGCGCGAACGACCACGCGAGGTAGCCCGCCGCCGCGACGGCCAGGATCAGCGCGATCACCACCAGCATGGACTTGCGGAAGCGGCGTACGGGCCGGTTGAGCATGTCCTCCTGGCGGCGCTCGCGGCGCAGGGTCTCAAGCCGGGCAGGGTCGTCCTCGTCGGTGGGGGGCTGCTCCTCGACGGGGGACGGGCGCTTCGGGGGCGGGCCCGGGTCGGGATGCAACAGGATGTACTGCCAGCCCAGGTAGATGCGGTCCGCCTGGAGCTGGGCATGCTCGGGATGCACGTCCGCCACGTGACCCTCCGGCCGCCGATATGTCATTAGGGGTTGGGGTCAGCCCTTTCCGTTCCGTGCCAGCGTATGAGTTACAAGCACCGTAGTGGCAGGGTTTCTCGGCAATTCGACCACTCCGATGGGAGCATTGCGGCAGATGAGACAAGCGAGACCTATTACCATCCTTATCCATGACGGAACCCTCCGGCGGCAGCAGTGAGAGGCCCAGACGCCCCGTAGCGGTGCCCGCAATCGCTCTGACGGCCTTCACGGCCGTCGGCATCACCGCCTTGCTCGGCGGGCTGCGCGAGGCCCCAGAGGAGCCCGAGGCGCTGGGCCAGGGCGCGGTGATCGACCAGGGCCAGTTCACCACCAAGGTCGTCGAGTCCCGCGTGACGGTGGAGCGTGCCCAGAACCGGTTCTCAGAAGACAAGCGCTTCGTGGACGTGATCTTCGACGTCAGGAACAACGGCGACGCGACCGCCTCGGTCGGCAGCCCGCCGCAGAAGATCGAGTCCGCCTTCACGCTCGCGTCCTTCGCCGGCTCACTCGTCAAGATCGCCCCTGCCTTTCCCAAGGACGCGGGCCCCAACACCTTCGCCCAGGGCAAGGGCGGCCTGAGCCAGCAGCTCCACCCCGGGATCACCAGCCAGGTCGTCCTGCGCTACCGGCTCAAGGACACCGACCCGCCGCCGAAGCAGATCACCCTCGACGTGGCCTCCTTCGCGTGGGAATCCGACTTCAACAACGTCACCCCCCGCTGGAAGATGGTCGCCACCGAAGCAGGCGACAAGTGGCTCCCCGAGGTCAAGGCCAGGGTGACCTTGCCGGTCAAGGAAGGTGACGGAGTGTGACCGCCACACAACCAAGATCATCAGCTGCGCCCGCGCGCCGCGGCCGGCGAGGTGGGCGCCGCCCCGCGAACACCTCACGACTGCTCAACGCCGTCGCCGGGCTCGTGCTGGCCGGAGCAGCCGTCCTGCTGCAGACCATGTCGCTCAACGAGGGCGAGCAGAACCTGCCCCTCACCTACGTAGGCGACAAGGGGGAGGACGTCGACGCCAAGCGCTTCACAGTACGGGTCGACTCGTACGTCACCGCAAGGTCGATCAGGAGCCTCACCGGCAAGACCATCGGCACCGACCACCTCTTCCTCGTCGTCAACGCCTCGGCCAAGTCCAGCCTCAAGCCGTACAAGCTGGGCCAACCGGTGCTGATGACCGAGGACGGCAAGAAGTTCAGCGCCACGGACCGCGTCGACAGCACCCAGACCCTGTCGAACGTCTGGGTGCAGCCGGACATCTGGGTCAGCGGCCGGTACTTCTTCGAGGTCCCCGCCTCGGCGCTGCCAGGAGCGCGGGTCGTGTTCGGGCTGCCCCAGGCCTTCATCATGGAGACGTACCAGCCCGAGATCGAGGTCGACCTCGGGCTGGACGAGGCGGGCGCGCGCAAACTCGCGGCCTCACCGCAGGACGTCTACTCGATGGACAAGAAGTGAGCGCAGGATGAGTACGAACGACGAGCGCGACTGGTTCGCGCCCCGGAACGACCGGCGCCGCGAAGACGACCCGCCGCCGCCTCCGCCCAGCCGGACGACCCCGCCCGGACTCGGCGCCCTCTCGGGCCGCAACTACCCCCCGGGGGAGGTGATACCGCTCGAAGAGGGCATGTATCCCGATCTCTTTTCCGGGGAGGGCACGCGCCACGACCCGGACCTCAACGCGCCCCCCGGTCGCCACCCTGGCGGTGACGCGCTCGGCGGGCGTGGGGAGCACCCGGCGCATGCGCCGGCGCCCGGCCAGGGGATGCCGTCCGCTCACGGGATCCCGGCGGGGCCAGAGGAGACGGCGCCCGTGCCCAGAGTGCCGTCAGGCCCGCTTCCCCCGGGCCCTCCTCCTGTG